>WQVF01000027.1 GCA_009781725.1 Defluviitaleaceae bacterium | reverse complement strand
ATCATAAACTGATACTATGGGCTCTTCATCATCTTCCCACCATATGGCATAACCTGGCTCGAACAACATATCACTCACCGAGTCATAATACAATCCCAACAATGGGATGTAATACATTTCTCGTTCTTCATCAAACCATATGCCCTGTGCCAACTCGCGAGTGATTCCCGTTGGTAAAAATGATTCGTACTCTTCCCATGAGTCATCTTCTAGCCATGGCTCATAGCCATAGGGTACTTCGCTGCCGCTATTTGCGGCAAATGTGTTGGTTACTGACAACAATAGTACAATAACCATCAAAATGCTCAATAGCTTTTTTCCTCTGCTTTGCATTTTTTTCCTCCTTTGGATACGCTACAACGTACTAATGAATACTTGATAAGGGGGCTCTCGTATTAAGCATTTTTATGAATAATTATGCAGTTGCCTCGTCGTTGCGAGGAGCGAAGCGACGAAGCAATCCAGCAAATCAAACCTTCTGGATTGCTTCGCTTTGCTCGCAATGACAGGCTTTGCATAGATATTCATGGTTTTGCTTAGCAAGGCGAAGCGACGAGGGGGTTGTGTAGGCAGGCTGCAAACCTAGGCTTTCAGCTATTACACTACGCAAGCCGGCAACCCCCCGCCGCTGTCCGCGGCTCCCCCTTCCATTGGAAGGGGGCTTTACTTGGTCAACATCTCACGCGCAAGCTGGAAAATCACACAAAAAAGCCGTCAGGATACTAAGGTATCCAAACGGCTAACATGTTTAAGCTATGGGACATATCGCAATTGCGCAGATGTGTCGTTCTATTCATTTCCCCCACACCCTCTTTGTTTTACAACACAAGGTGAACGAGTACACGATTTGGCGTTCGCGCTATGCACGAACGCCAAATGGGTACCCATTTGCAAGTTATGGTAATTATAATCATATAACATTTTGATGTCAATAGTTGTTTGCTGATTATCGTCATATATCTGCGGAATTTGCCACTGTGAGTAGCCAGATTCCAAAAATATTGGCATTTCTTTGTGATACAATAGTGCATAAAAACGCTGACTATCCAGTTTGCGTAATGCAGCAACTAATATAATGGCCCCCTATGTTTATCCTATTTTATCCATATCGGGTATCTGCTCCAACTCGTGAACTTGTGGAAATGATTCTATCACGATGATACCATTGTAGCTGCAAAAGGCGATTTTATCCCCTTCTGCCCAGCCTTTAGCCTGTCTTACCTCCTTTGGTACGATGATTCGCCCCAGCTCGTCGATGGATTTCGCGCCTAGAATCTTCATGGTGTACCTCCAATTTTGTATTAGAAAGGCCAGCGGGAACTGAAAACGAAAAGCGCGTAGGGAGATGAATTTAATCAATCCATCATCACCTACGCGCTGTTATTTTTGCGCATACACTAAGGAAAGCTTACCTCGTCGCTTTAAGTTTGTATAACAATATACCACCATGGGCCCGTTAAGTTTGCCTCAAGGCCTGTAACTGGGCTAGTTTATTGAAGAATTGATGAAGATATTGTATACTACGCCTGCTGCGGTGGCAGGTTTGTCCTGTGCTTGTAGGTGATGTCGTTGTCACCCCTACGAGCCCGTGTTAGTGTTTTCCAGGCACTTTCACGGTTCCGCGGTTGTTTTATTTAATTGTCACTGGCCTTTCTTATAGCTAATATACCACAATTTTCTTTTTATTTCAACAACACATCTTTACTTCACAACCGATCCTTTTGAAATAATCACCGGTGATTCCACCGTCCCTATTACTTGAGTGCCCTCGTTGATTACTACTTCTTTGTCGATAATTGCATGTTCCACAATGCAATTATTACCGATGGTGGTGCCTTCCATGATTATGGCATTGTTTATCCTAGAATTTTCTCCTGTATAGACTTTTCGGAAGATAATACTGCGGCTTGTGTGGCCATTAAGAATCGCTCCACTGCCTACGACGCAATTACTCACTGTAGCTCCTGCATTGTACTTGGCAGGGGGCTCATCCTTTGGCTTTGTTTTTATATATGCCATAAAAAGGTTCCTTATATCACGGCGCAAAAAGTCCATGTTGCAATCAAAATATGAGTGAATATTATTAAGATTACGCCAGTAGCCTTCGAAGTGATAGCCGTAAATCTTAAGGCGTTTGCGATATCTGGCAAAAAGGTCACGCACCAGCTCGTAACGGCCCTCTGGCACTATGGTTTCTATCAAATCAATTAGCAATTGCCGCCTCACAATATATACCCCAATACTAGCCAAATCCGATTGAGGCTCCAGGGGCTTCTCTTCAAGGTCTAGCATACGCTCATGTGCATCCATTTCCATTACCCCATACAGGCGTATGTCATCGCCGTCAGGTACTCGGTGGTATGCAATAGTGATATCTGCGTTTTTGCGCTTGTGATAGGCCAGCATTTCGTTGTAGTCCATTTTGTATACGCAATCCCCGGAAGCGATTACTACATATTCCTCTTTTGAGCGGCGGAGAAAGTTAAGATTCTGGTAAATAGAATCCGCCGTCCCCCGAAACCATACAGAATTATCGCTGGAAAGATACGGGGAAAGCACAAACAGCCCACCCTGCTTGCTGCCAAGATCCCACCATTTTGGAGAGGATAAATGGTCATGTAATGAGCGGGAATTGTACTGTGTTATTACAGCAACCTTTTTGATACCGGAATTGGTCATATTGCTAAGGGGGAAGTCTATCGCCCGGTAGTGGCTGCCTACGGGGATTGCCGAGGTGGCTCGTATGGAGGATAGCTGCTTTAGGCGTTCGTTTTTACCACCGGCTAGAATTATTCCTACGGCTTTCATTCTGACCCTCCTTTTATGCTTGTCTCCCTGATAATGCTCTGGCCGCTTTCCAGACGGCCGTCCTGATAGTCGTAGGGATAGGTCAAGCCGTATACCACGCAATTTTTGCCTATGCTTACTTTATCTGGGATTAGAGTATGTTCCCCTAGGACTGTTATCCCTGTATGGTAGAGCCTGGGTTTGTCCGCATTGGGGAGATTTTCACCTTCCCCTATCACAACCCCTTCTCCAATGGAGCAGTTCGTATCCGCGATTACCCTGTGCAGGCGGGAGTTTCTTCCTATATAACAATTTTCCATAATAATGGAATCCCGGACCTGGGCACCGGCTTCGATTATTACCCCTGGGCCTAAGACAGAATTGTAAACTTCACCCAACACCTCGCAGCCTTCGGATAAAAGTGTGGCCTGGACTTGAGCATCCGGGCCGGTATACATGGGGGGCTGATGATCCGCATCAGTGTAAATCTTGTCGAATTCTTCATATAAGTTGAACTCCGGCACGGTCTTGACCAGGTCCATATTGGCAGACCAATAGGATTCTATCGTACCCACGTCCATCCAGTATTCCCCAAAGGGATAGGCATACATCCTGGCACTTTCCCCAAGGAGCATGGGGAGCACATGCATCCCGAAATCCGAGTCCGGATGAATATGGCTATCCCTTTCCAGGGCATCCCTAAGCACCGGCCAACTGAATATATAAATCCCCATATTGGCCAGGTTGCTCTTGGGGTTCTTCGGTTTTTCTTCGAATTCGTAGATGCGTTTATCTGCGCGGACATTCATAAGGCCGAAGCGGCTGGCTTCTTCCCAAGGGACTTCCAGTGCGGCTATGCTTACGTCGCACTTATTTTCTTTGTGAAAATCCAGCATTTTGGCGTAGTTCATCTTATAGATATGATCGCCAGAGAGAATAAGTACATAGTCGGGATTGTATTTTTCGATAAACTCCATGTTTTGATAGATGGCATTGGCGGTGCCGGTGTACCATTCCCCTTGGTCGCTCTTGAGATAGGGTGCAAGAATCGTAACTCCCCCCAGTCGGCGGTCCAAATCCCATGGAATGCCAATTCCAATGTGCTGATTAAGCTGAAGAGGCTGGTATTGGGTCATGACCCCTACGGTATCCACGCCGGAGTTGATGCAGTTGGACATGGGAAAGTCAATTACCCGATACTTACCCCCAAAAGATATCGCCGGTTTAGCCTTGGTTGCAGTAAGCACCCCAAGGCGACTGCCCTGTCCACCGGCCAAGAGCATTGCGATCATTTCTTTTTTTCGCATACATCCACCTACCTCTCGTTTGTTTTGCTTCTATTAAGGCTATCATACCATATAAAGGTATTTTATTACATGGAGAAAATATGTATGGCCTTTGTGAGAATAAATAAAAATACCATAAGACGTCATACGGATTTTTTATGCAAAACTAACAAAGGGCACTTATGATTGCGCAATATCTCACTGTAGCATATATTTATATGTATAGCGAATTAATTCGAAATCAGTCCTGCCTGTCGCCGAAAACGCATTGAAGCGTTCGCGATTTTCGGCTCGGTCAGGACTGTTTCTCATTTAATTCGCTATAGGAATCCAAAAAAGGAGCTGAAGCATGAGAAAACATACAAGCCTTGGAGCAATCAACCGCATACATTTTATTGGAATAGGCGGCGTGAGTATGAGCGGCATTGCGGAAACATTGGTAAAGGACGGCTTCATAGTCAGTGGAGCAGACCGCTCCGCCACCGCTGTCACTTCTCACTTGCAGGATATAGGAATACACATAGATATTGGATACAACCCTAACAACATAACGCCAGACATAGACCTGGTGGTCTATAACGCCGCAATAAAGCCCGACAACCCAGAACGTATGGTCGCCAACACCCTTGGAATTCCCTCAATGGTGAGAGCTGAACTCATAGGAAAAATGCTACAGGACTACGAATACGCCATATGCATAGCAGGCAGCCATGGCAAAACCAGTACAACGGCCTTAGTGACGGCGATTGCTGTGGAGGCTGGACTGAATCCAACAGTCAATATCGGAGGTTACATCGGAGAAAAAAACTACCTTGTGGGCAATTCCCCATATTTTATCCTGGAATCCTGCGAGTATAGCAACAGCTACCACCATTTTCATCCATATATCGGAGTAATATTAAACATAGATGCCGACCACATGGACTTCCATGGTTCAATGGATGCAATCATTGAGTCCTTTGCAAAATTTGCCCGAAATATCCGTCCAGGAGGAACCCTTATTATTCAGAAAGGTATCCAAGGGTTTGACAGGATAACTGAGGGGTTGAATTGTAAAATTGTAACCTTTGACACAGATGAATTACGCAATACAACCACCACCGCAGAAACATCCTCTTTCGAACTAATGAATAATTCAGGCGTACCAACCCACGTCAACCTACCATTGCCCGGGGAATATAATATGCATAATGCCCTAGCTGCATTCACTGTTGGACGAGAGTTAGGCGTCGAGCCCCGGATTATAGCCAAAGCTCTATCCCAAGCCCAAAGTGTCCGCCGCCGCTATGAGTACAAAGGTGAATTAGACGGCACCATAATTATAGACGACTATGCTCATCACCCGACAGAAATCAAAGCCTGCCTTGCTGCGGCACGAGCCGCCTACCCAGACCGGCGAATAATCTGCATTTTCCAACCCCACACATACACCCGCACTAGAAACCATTTCGATGATTTCTCTAAGGCCTTTTCAGACACGGACATCGCCCTATTTGTGCCGATTTATGCCGCAAGAGAGCCATATGACCCAACTATTTCCTCGGAAATGCTGTCAGATAAAGTCGGCTCCCATGGGCATTTTTCCGTGAGCTTCGACTCATTCGAAGATGCCGAGGTCTGGTTGCGGGAAAAACTTATACCCTATGACCTGTTGATTACTATGGGAGCGGGAGATGTGTATTTAATAGGGGAGAGACTCCTTGGTCGATAGTTATCCACATTATCCACAGGGGCGCGTTGATATGTTTGCCGTGATTTTTCTCAGAAATCCATAAAATTAAAAGCTTGTATCCATAGGGATTTCCCAAGTCGCAATTGGGAAACTTCAGTGTTTACAGGCTTTTTCATATGTGGATAAATGCGATCCGGGAAATCATTCTCATGCTCTTCCTGATAGGTTTATTAACATCGAAAACCAGATATACGAAACCCGATGCATTCGGAATTGTGAGTTTTCCACAGATTAGGCTAAATCACTGAAGAAAATGTGGGAAAGAATTTCATGAAATATTGCTAATATGACATACAGTCGTCATATATGGTGTGGTATATTTTCACTGATAGCATAAAAGGAGGAAAAGCCATGAGGTCGCATAACATCAATTTTTCGGATATGAAGCCGCATGGCAAGACAAATATTAGGATTGCAGACAATATAGCCATATTATGGACAACTCACTCTATATCAGGCCAACAAAAATTAAATGTTGCATACAAAAAACATTACATCTCGCTTCCGGATAGATACCGCTTGCCGCTTCGTATTGATATGACGATAAAACTTGATTATCCTGCTTTTGCATTGCGAATTGGCGAAGGGCATGTGTATTTCGCGTCGGGGCATGATACTCAAGCCTACAAGATTTGGGATATTACAATCCCCGATAGCAAGCCAAGCAGGGACAATTTTTCGTTTGATAACAGATTTCCTTTCGGAGAATATGTGCATATTTCCGTAATACTCAATCTCAATGAAATGCAGGTGTGGATTGGCGACGAAGAACGGTTCTATTCACGCAATCAACCATACATGAAAAAGAAGCAAATAGATGTTCTTTCTGGACTTAATGCGGAAGGTTTTGAATTAGGTTTTGCTGTAACAAAGCATTCCACACTCTGTATCCGAGATATTAACATTACCCAATATGACGATGCTATTCCAATCATTCGTGGTGATTTTGAGTTGCCTGCCCCTAAAGATTCAAAGACAGAAAAAGTAAAGCCTTCATATGAAAATACCATTGGTAAAGTTTCGCCGGATTTTCAAACAGCTGTCGAGGAAATGGATGGTTTCTTCAAATCGTTACGCTCCATGAAATTTAAGCGTGTTGTTGATAAAAGCGGTTGCAAGCTAACATATATCGCCTCTGATGCAGGTATATCTTATACCGTGGTAGCGTCTGGTGCGGAATCATTTCATCATTTCGGCTGGTACATCGTATACAGTGGCCCTGTGGAAACATGGCACCGAAGAGCTGATTATATGGATGAAATACTAGGCGAAATCGCCAATACCGACCAACTGCTTGCTGAACGTGTTTTTGATGCACTCGTGGACTGTGCCGGTTGCTATCAAAACGGTCTTTGCAAAACCCTTTATACTTTCAACGGAAAAAAGAAGCTGAACTGCCACGGCCGTGTCATGCTTCGTATGAATCATGATGATTTTTACAATGTACGGACCTTTTTTCAGCATTTGAATACGTTGCTTGAACGCAAAATAGCTAATGACGACCCATTGCCTGAAAAAATAATATTATCAAAAACAAATAATCGGTTAGTGTAGGTTAGCCCCGAATTTCCAACGGTTTTAAACAGTTGTACAATGTTGACGCATGAAGGAGGATACACAAATGCCTGAAAAAACCGCAAAGCCCCAAATAGAGGAAACCATAAATGACGTACTTCACGGTGATGCCTTAAAAAATGCATTAGACTTTGTAGCATTTTTACGGGCAAATAAATTATCACCTAGATGGGCTTCCTTAAACTCATGGGCTGTAAGTTACAAAAATCAACGGGTATGCTACATAAGACTATCCGGTACCGCGCACTATCATAATTTGGAGGATGGCTCTTGGCATATTAACCATGTTAATTATGGGCAAACTGAGCTCGTAGGAGATGACGACGAACAATACATTTCCAATGAAAGGCTAAAAGACATGGTTTGGAATAATGTAAAATATTGTGCAAAATGCTACAATTGTAAGCCAGGAAATGTCGTGACGGTTCTTGGGAGACAATTTGATGAGGTGTGCCATAGCTGGCTCATGATGAAAAACCCCGATGTAGATACCTTAAATTGCGCAAAAACAATAATATTAATGAGGAAAAAGGCAATTGCAAATATAGACTGAATTACTAAGGAGCGATGTAAATGTCTGAAAAAAATGAATCCCTGGCAAAACAACAAGCAAAAACTAAGCCAAAGGCGGAGGATATAATAGCCTCTAACCTAACCGGTGGCGAGCGGCAAAACGCACTGGCGTTTTTAGAATACTGCAAGGTCAAGAAGATATCTTACCCATGGAGCTCCACAAACCGCTGGAACATGAAGGCAAAGGGCAAAAGTATCGGCTGGATTGATATAGGGGGCGAGCGCAAAGGCAATGCCGATAGCTCATGGTATATTGACGTAGACATGCGTGAGTTACGTCAATATGAAGATGCAATCGAAAATGAGGGCTTAATAGATTTTGTTAAGAAACACTTGAAAATCTGCATTGGTTGCGCTTCTTGTGCGCCGGGGGGTAATGTGACATTTTTTGGGGAAGAGTTTCAGAATGTATGCTACGGTGTTTCTTTATATATTTGTAATCCCGATGCCAGCACAATCGAAAATATACAAAAGCTAATAAACATACGACTGACAATTCCACGAGGGACAGCCGCTCGCCCACTTTATGATTCTGCAACAGATGGCCTTGCCCGTATTGATAATAAGCGCATAAGTGAGATATCAGATATGGAAGGCAACACCAATGAGAATATGTGCTTATTATTTGATGGCAAGTACGATAAATACTATTATGCCGGGCCATATGGGGAATTCAAAAGCGATAAAACCAGCCACAACATCATATTCAAATTGGACGAGCCCGTAGAGCTTGCGATGTACGGACTAGTCACAAGTATGCGAACAGATGCACCACGGAAATGGACGCTGTATGGTGCCGTGTCCATGAATGGCTCATGGGAAAAACTTGACGAACATGATGAATTTCCAAGGCCTATAACAAGTTATACGGAGAAAGCATTCAAGATAAGTACCCCAGCCCCCTACCAATATTATCGCATCAATCTTGAAGGATGGACTTTTATGGTATCCCAGTTGCATCTATACTGCAAAGTATAAGGGTTTGAGTGAAGGAGGCAGACAGTATGGAATACCGATACCATTGTCAACATGCTGCAGAAGCAACTGCCAATACCATCCTGCCTGTACCGGAGAAATATCCACTTGCAGATGGCTTGCCAGATGATTTCAGGGAGCATTTTTCACAATTATGTGTGTTGATGAAAAATATGTACTTAGACATGGCAAAGCAGCCTAGTGCCTATGGTTTGGTTTTGACTGACTATGCATTGCAAGGAACAGACAGTCAATCAAAGGAACGTGGCTTGGTTCTAAAATCTCGCAATTCTGTAAATAGGCTGCCTGATACATTGTTCCGTTTATCACAAAGTGGCGAAGTGTGTAATCATCAGTTAATTATTTCTTTGCCGGTTTTTAAGGAATCATTAAAGCAAACGGAGTCCTGCATAGTAAGCCCTGTATCGAAATACCACTTGATTTTATCCCGGCTTGTTGATTTCGGGTTTACTATTTCTGATTTCAATGGTAAACCCTTTGGAAAAACAATAAACTCATTCACAGTAGAATATCCCGACATGCCGGAACTAATCGACACTCTCAAAACCTTTTGTGATTATTGGTATGAATACAAAGTCCGCCAGAGTCAACGCGCATTAAAAGACAGGTCAAGTTTAACATACAAAGGCAAACCCGCCTTGCATTACTATAGCCATATGAACTTTGACTTTAGGTTTACAGCCGACCAAGACAAAATCCCTACACAAGAATGGATTAGGTATGAATTAAAATCACAAGGCTGCGCCGAAGAAAGAATCGGTTTCCTTGTGGCATTTTATGAATATTCCTTAAAATATACGGATGTGATGTATGACGGAAATTATTTTATTGAGTCCAAACGCATTGCTCAGGTGCATGATAATTTTATATTGAAGTTAAAAAACCCAGATAACTATATAGAGGAAATTGCCGCAATGCCAAAAATCCTCCATGACTGCTTTGCAAAGAGTAGTTGTCGTTTTTGCAATTTCCAAGGGGCAACGAGGGAGCATTGCAAATACCGTCTGCATTGGACATATAACGATACCTCTCAAACCGGATGCGCCTTTGCCAGTTTTGCATTTCCCGATACAGACGTAAATCTCGTACCATATTACTGGCGGTTGCTGGAATTGGAATATGGACTCCGATAGAAGGAGTGACGACTATCCTGTAATTGGCGAAGGAGGTAGCACAATGTCCGAAAAACAAATCAAAAATCTTGTCAATGGAAAGCTCACAGATGACACCAAAAAAAACATGCTGGATTTAATCGCCTTCATGGAGGAAAATGGCTTTTCATTTGAAGCGTTTACAAGTGGGAATGACATACGGTGGGATCCCACTTACAAAGGCAAGAGCATAGGCTGCATAGCGGTTGCGGAGGAGTCTATGCTTTCTGCCGGTGTCAGCATAGCACTTTGGTTAGGCCTTGATTGGTGCTTTGATGACAGCTCTTCGATTGACGACGAGTTAAAGGAATTTACATGGGCACATGTGGTTAATTGCCCCCAAAGCCCTTGCAAACCACCATATTGTAAAAACAGCAAAAATCCCTGGAAGATTTTTGGGAAGGAACATGAAAGCACCTGCCACGCACCATTGGCGTTCTTCAATCTCGACAACAAAGCTCTCATGAACATAAAAAAACTATTGCGAATGACGATATAAACAAAGGAGGTCCATCATGGAACTAAAGAATGATGCCAAGCTGTACGTTCAAATCGATTATCCGGTAGAAGGCAAGGAATTTGACCAACAAGTCTACGAGGAAGCCGTTGCATTTGTAAACACCATGGCCAAGGAACGTTATTGCAAGGTAGGCGTATTCACCAATGTCCACGGTGCCATGGGTATCTTTGAAGCCGAAAGTTTAGAAGAAGCCCACGCAATAGCCCAGAGCGGCCCCCTTATCAAGCATGGGCTGTACCGATACGAGCTCTATGAATGGCAGGTGGTGATTACATCAGAAACAACTTGCAGCCTGGCTTGAAGATAAATCAAGATTATTTAAAGGCCTATGAGCCTGAAAAGAGGTACGAAAAATGAGAAAGAATCTTAAATCCATGGCCAATCATCTTAGAAGCCTTATCTTGCCCGAAACACGTGAAGCATATGAAATTAAGCTTGTTTTCAAAGACATTTCCAGTGATGCAAATATCCGGGAAGGGGTTCTTGCTTTCCGGGCTTTTTTGTTGCGGTTTTGTGATGTTTTGGAGCAGAATAGCGATTTGTATGACAAACCAAAAAAGATGGGAAAAGAGCATCTTAGTGCGATTTTCTATAATTTCCCTTTTCTTGACAATGCAAAGAAATTGCTGCTGAACATTGGACTTACAGGTGAATTAACCACAGACGCCGCGGCAATCATTGCGGCGGGAACTATTTTTTATGACAATTTATCCGATACCAAGAATATGGAGTGCCTGAGGTTCTTAATTGATTGCGGCATGATATTCACCGGCATCGACCCAGACAACAAAAAGCAAAAATTATCAGAGATCCAGAGGATAGAAATTTCATATCCCGACAATCCTGCTATGCTCATAGGTCTGAAAACAATGGCAATCGCTGAAGCAGAGTTTGGCACAAATTTTTATCGCAATATTCTAATGCGCTGTGACTACAGGGTTATTTCAACAGATGAGATGGATATGCTTGTCGTACTAAAAGAAACGATACTCCCCCTATCCCCCAAGATACAGAACTTTGTACTGCGCCTGCATCAGCTTCATCTGGATAAAGGGCTTAATTGCGATGTTGAAATACGTGGTTTCTGGAAGAAGATAAAATACTCCCGTGGAAAAAAGGAAATATGGGGAATCAATACATCCCTCAATTGCGGATATGATTTAACCGTCAAAGCTGTAAACACAGAAAAATACACAGATGCTATGCTTGCCTTCCCTGTGGCATTACAAGAACTGATTTCAAAGGGATATGGCTGCGGCAGAAAACGTGAGCATATCGGCATATGCGATTCCGGCTGCGAGGGACTTCATATACCCTTAGATGATTTGGTATTGGAGATAAGCGATGGTATTGAAGCATGGCTTGCGCACGAAAGCACGTCTTCACAAAAAAACAAACAAAAATCAAAGGAGGCAAAAAATGTCTGAGAAAAACATTGAAGCAACCATGAACGAGGCCCTGAGCGGCGACAATCTGAAGAATGCCTTGGATTTTGCAAAATATCTAAAGGCAAAGGGCATGGACGTAAACGGAGCAGAAGTCAGCTACAATGGTAAGACCGTATGCTACATGCATATGGACGGAGGCAACGACTATCCCAGCCCATGGACAATATGGTCCGGAGAATGCAATTATACTCGGGAAAACGAAAACATCCCCTTGGATGCCAGCATGAAGGAAATCGCATGGGCCAATGTAAATATTTGTGGCAAGTGTGGTGGCGGCTGCGCCCCAGGTACCACCAAAACTATTTTTGGGAAAGAATTTGAGAATGTATGCAGCTCTGATATGGCATTTTATCAACCCAATTCCGAGACCCTGGAAGTTGTTAAGAAGTTGTTGGAGATGAAGATGCTAGAATAAAACACAACATCTATAGGGGCTGTCACGCAAAACACTTTCATGAATATTTATGCGCTTACCTCGTCATTGCGAGGAGCGAAGCGTCGAAGCAATCCAAGCTTGTATTAATGATAATTTTTAAGCGAAAGGGCAAATGAGAAATTATAGACAACCGAGAAGGCATCCGATAAAATATTTGCTCGGATGCTTTCTTGTTGTTTTGAGCAAACTATTGATGATTATGATGTGTGCTGTGAAGGGTAGAAATAACGCTAACTGATGAATATACTATGCTACTCTATTTTATACCTGCTCGAATTTGTAGAGCTATTTTATACGCCAACAATGGTGGCACGGCATTCCCAACTTGTGTAAACTGGCGCGCTGTCGCTCCAGTAAAAATATAATCATCAGGAAAGGTTTGAAGTCTTGCACACTCTCTTACCGAAATTGTACGTGGCGAATATGGGTGCAAATGCGAACGTCCGCCACCTTTTGTACCACCTGCAATTACTGTTTTGGATGGTAAATATGGATTTAATCTATCCACTCGTCCAAGTTTATCCCGAACACCATACGCAAGCTGCATATAACGCTTGACGGATGCCGCCGTGTGTTCTCTCGTCTGATGGTTTTCAACTCCGCTTACATCACGACTAAACACATCATAACAAGTAGCTATATATTCATTAGGGGATGGAAATTTTATAGGCTTGCCAATACGAGTGCCAATAATAATCCAACGCATTCTGTTTTGTGGAACACCGTAGTTTGCAGCATTAACTATTTGCGGTGACAGAATTTCGTATCCAAGTCCTGCAATCTCATCAAGTGCGTCTTGTATTTTTCCATCTGTATCACACCCTGCGATTCCTGCAACATTTTCGATTAAAAATGCTTTTGGTAGAAATCTTTTGATGTACCACAGATAGTCAAATAATAATTCGCCCTTTTCCTCATCGTTAAAGCCTTGTCGCTTGAAATTATCGCTCTCTTTTGAGAATCGTTGGTTTGCTGCGATGCTAAAAGGTTGGCAAGGGGGACCGCCATGAAAAATTCCATCAAACGGTTTGCCACTGCCAATAGCGTCTTTCAGTGTATTTTCCAACACTTCACGTTCACGTACATCCCCACTATGGTGAGGGGGGCCAATAACAATTTTGTCGGGGTAGTTCTTGCGGAGTGTGTTGCAAAAAATTTCATTACACTCTACCGAAACAATATTGTCAAATCCTGCATATTCAAATCCAATATTCAAACCGCCCGCACCAGAAAAAAAGCTGACGGCAGGAATTGTTGGTGGCAATTTTTCCATATCGTCCAAGGTTTCACTATTATTTTCTTGTGTGGTAAAGTCACAATAATCTCTGTACCTAAGTGCGTCATACGATAAACCCCTTTGCAATAACACTTCGGAGAGTGAAACCCCTCTATTTACACAATCATCAAGTAATTTCTCTTGACTTTTTAGGCTTAATTTTTTTTCTAAAACACCCATTACGCAACCTCCTTCACAGCGGCTAAATACACTTCCATAGCCTCAATGCGAGAATTGAAATCGTCTTGTCCGTTTTTCTTGAGCCACTTCGAGTAGTAGATGTGTACGCTACGGTGGCATGATGGACATATGCCGACAATATCATTTAGAGATGTCCCGTGTGTCGTAATAGCAACGCTGGATGATAGTGGCAACAAGTGGTGTATGTCTAGCATATACTCCGTCCATGGATATTTTTCGGAAACATCCATATGGCACATATTGCATATCGGTCTTTTATTTTGCTCACGAAAATATTTCCGTAGAAGCGGACTTCTCTCAACACGGAAATGTTCAACTCGCTTACGTTTGCCCTCAATAAACTCCAAATCCAAGCTGTCAGATGTAAACACTTCAATTGTAGGTAGCACCAATCCACCTGTGATTTTCGTCATCTCGGCAAATTCATCAAGCCTATCGGATTTAGGAATTGTGCCTAAAGGTGTTAAGAATTTTTCCATAAGTTCATTGATGGCAGTTGGGTTTGAAATGTCGAGCCACAATTTTCCGCCATACACTTTCAAAACACTCAATTGGCTTATGAAAATAACCATTTCTCGCAATTGACGTTTTTCAGTATCGCTTGGATTGTAGTTTTGCGGATGCAGCCCATTGTAAAAGGGCAACTCTTCAAAGCCTGTGCACTTATTGGCGATTATCACATTGAATATTTCATCTAAGGAAATAACCGCTTCCTTACCACCTTGAAAAAGGACGATTAGAAATTTAATGACAGCACAAAAAGGATATACTCTCTCTTGTGTATCGTCGTATCCATCAAATGCAGGAAAGGGAAATCGGAAACGGTTTATGTAACTGAGCAAAAAATCGTCCGCATTGGCAAAATCTCCGTTTGGCTTCGCCAGTTCTCTGCAAAAATCCGAAACTATGAGATGTTTGTTGGACACGGTCGCCAAAAAAGCGCACTCAAAAACGCGCTTGTAATTCCGCAATACTGTGTAATGGTCTGGAGCAAACGGCATCCCTGTTTCCGTCATTAACTGTGACCTAAACAAAGATTCGCAATCGTTAATTTTAACACCATCAAACTTGGCAAGGACAGCCGCCATGCTCTTTAATACATCAAATTGAAAATACAGCAAACGTCCTTGATCCCATCTCCACATTGCAAAATCTCCTATCAAAATAAAAGTTTTGCGCACGTACCACGTTTATGGTACATAAGTGCGCCCTCAATGTTTCTATTCAGCCAGTAAAGCTATTTTATCACATCTTTCGACGGTTATGTGATGATGTTCTTCAAACAGTATTATTTACACCCTTCACAGCTTACACCATATATTCTTATACTCTCTCTTTTCAGAATAGCGAACACCATGTACACCGTCCTATGCCTTTTGTATAGAGTATTCGCTACTGTGCTTCCATCATGCGCTATATTGTTATGGAGCGCATAACAAAACGCGCAAAGTGCGCTTTTGTTTCCGGCCGCGCCAGCAGAAATTGCGAAGCAATTTCCTCGCATATAAAAAAGCCGCCTAGTATTATACTAGGCGGCTTTTCATGAAAATCTTGACCCGTAGGGGAATCGAACCCCTGTTTCAGCCGTGAAAGGGCCGTGTCTTAACCGCTTGACCAACGGGCCGTGTTTAATCTCGCGACGGCGATTATAACGCGGTCAGCTCTTGGTGTCAAGCAGATTTTTTATACGAAATTTTGGGTGAAATTTTGGGGGATTTTGAATATTCACATAGCTGCCCTCCACTCAGTGATAAACTGCTTAATAGTCTGTTGGCGGTCTACACGGTCATCGTTTATTGCTTTTTTTGCAACATCATACATAGTCATGCTCAATGGCCATGCGTCATGAGAACGATTGCCATATGCGAATAATGAAAACGCCGTTGCTCCCATTGTATAGACATTGGTTATTTCGTCCATTTCTGTATCCTTTGCGCATTCCTCCGGCGAAACATATCTTGCTGAGCCCATCAGCCCCAAATCGCCAACATATGGGGATTTTTGATAGGTATCTATATCACAAATTATGACTTTATCTCTTTCATAGTCATACAAAATACTGCCATCATAGAAGTCCAAAGCAACATATCCTTTTGCGGCGACATGTATATGAAAATCTACAATATCTTCAAATGCCTGCATTTTTTTCTCTATTGGCAGCTGCATAAACTTCATATAGTTAGGGGAGTTAAGGGGTTCTATTCCTTTTGCATCCGAGTATTTGAATATGGTCGCGAAACCACCACCTATTTCTTCGGCATCAAGGAACTTTATCAAGTTGGGATGTTCCAAGTCCTTGTATAGCTGAACCGAATATTTCAACCGGTCAATGGCATCTTGAGTATTGATTGCACCATCGGAGTCGGCAAAATAGTTTTGGATTGGCGCACCTGCGAATTTAACAAAAAAGGGACTGCTCTGTCCATCACTTTCTATCCCAAAAGCAATATTTCCTGAGCCCTGCTCATCAAACACCTTGAACACCTTTCCATACTTATTCAAAAAGGTAAAATCATAAGGCCCTTTGAGCTTATACGGTATACCATCCGCCCATTGGATATAAATATCATTGATATACCACGATGGAACAGTTTCCTGCATATTGTTATACCAACTCAAAATTTCTGCAAATTGCTTTCTGGCAAAGGCTATCTCCTCTTCCCCAAACATCCGCGCCCAGCTCAATCCGCCTAGATAATTGGCAGCGGTGTAAAATGCAAGCAATTCGAAAAATCCTTCCGGCGGCTCACCGTCGAAATATCCATGTAGCTGCCCTGTGGCAAAATGCGGACTTGCCGCCCCAGAGAATGTTATACGATTAAACTCCTCCCAAGGGTCGCCGAAGTCACAGCGGTTAAAGTCAATGATTGCCAGCTTGCCGTTTTCAATCAGCATGTTGCCCACATGATAGTCACCATGCTGAAAACACTGTGGCCGCCCCTTTAGCAAATGCCGGTTATTTTCAACGTAGCTTTGCATATACTCCATACCGCATACGATTAAGCCCTGGTCTGCGCATTCTTGATTGGCGGTAATTCTATTATTGATTTTTTTGTTGTATCGTGTTTCCCAATCTACTTGATTATCCGGTGCTGGGATGGAGTGGATTTTCCGTAATATCTCACCGGACTTTATGCCTAGTAAATATTGCTCAGTTTCGGATAGTAAAGGAAGCGCGGTTATGGCGTCCTCTCCCTCTACCCAAGAAAGAAGCTGATAAACAGTCCCGTCGTCAGCACATACTCCAAACTCAATGGGCTGAGACATGGGAATACCCAAGACGGCTATGCGCTGCATCATTTCGAACTCATGCTTTTTACGGTCATGGCCTTTTATATTGGCTATTCGGAGTAGTTGCTTTTTTCCGTCAGCGGTTTCGATAATATATTTTTTATCGGCAGACCAACCCTTGTTTAGTTGTTCAAAAGTGGTTATGCCGAATTTTTCTATGAGATTTTTACATAGTTGCATTTTATTCTCCATTCTATTTTCCAAACCGCATAGCCTCCAACTTGGCCGCTGTTTCTGCATCCAGTAGGCCTAGTAGAGGGTTTTTCTTTACCGGGGTGTTTTCTATATGACGGTGGCGCATATTTGTCTTTGCATTTTCTATTTCGCTCCAGAGGTCTGTGGCAGATACTCGGCTGGCTCCTTGGCCTAAGATTATAAGCTGTTCCAATACGTCGGAGGTGGCAACGGTGATTCTGTCACGGTTACTTTCCTTGGAGAGCTTATATGCGGCTTGCTCTATGTAACGGTCGGCGGTTTCCGCCTCCTTTGTGAAAACGATTCTTATATCTTTGTATTCGGAAACGCTGCCAATCCCCCCAGGCACCAAATGGGCATCAAATACTACGATTATCCGGTAGGGACTTAAAGCTTTAAATTCACATAAAATATCGCAAAGTTTTATCCGAGCACCATCCAGAGAATCGGCGGCGACTGCCGCAAGCTCCGGATGGGCGTGGATTATATTGTAACCATCTACCAGTAGATAATGGGCACGCTGGTTACGAGGTCTTGCCGTGAGATGGGATTTTTTTTTGCGATTTTTGACCATGACTTACAGGATTGTCCTTGCGCGGACTACCTCATAAATCAATATCCCTGCGGCAACGGATACATTAAGGGATGACATTTGACCCATCATTGGGATGCTTACGGTAAAGTCCGCGGCTTCTTTCACCAGGCGGCTAATGCCTTCTCCTTCCGCGCCAAAGACCAGAGCTATCGGGCCTTTGAGGTCGGCTTTGTACAGGCTCTCACCATCCATGTCCGCGGCGGCTATCCATAAACCAGCGGACTTTAGCTCTTCCAATGTACGGGTAATATTGCCCACCCGTGCTACTGCCATATGAGAAATGGCACCGGCGGAGGTTTTGGCCACGGTACCAGTAAGGCCCACCGCCCGGCGTTTTGGGATGATAACGCCATGTGCGCCTCCAGCTTCTGCTGAGCGAATTACCGCCCCTAAGTTATGAGGATCTGTGACTCCGTCCAACACGATAACAAATGGAGCCTCACCGCGAGACTTGGCAATCTCCAGGATTTCTGGGATTGTGGCATAGGGGATTGCGGGACATAATGCAATTACCCCTTGGTGATGACCTGTTTCCGAGGTTGCGTCAAGTTTGGCTCGGTCTACCTCTTGGACGACCAGGCGGCGTTCACGGGCTTTTGCGGCTATTAGGCGAAGTGTGCCTTCCAGGGGCTTGTCTTTGTCACGGCGGAGTAGTATGCGGTCTATGGGTTTTTCGTGGTTTAGGGCTTCTAGGACTGCCTTGCGGCCTTCTAGGATTAGGTTTTCGGTTTGCATTAAATATCCTCACTTGTACATAGATTGAATATTTCTTTTATCCTTGTGCTGTTTCCACTATCGTATAGATATCCAAATAGTGCCTCTATACCAGTAGCGTGGCGATAGTCGGATGTCTCGGCGTTTCTTGCACGGTTCATTGGGTTGAGGTTACGACCTCGGCGCATTATGGTTTGTTCATCTGGGGTAAGCTTTGGGTAGATACGGTGATACATGCTTGCTTGGGCTGTGGCTGAGACTATATCTTTGGCGCGGCGGTGGGCTTTGTGGGCGGGTAGGCCTTGGGCGATTAGCATTTCGCGGGCGCATAGCTCGAATACGGCGTCGCCAAGATAGGCTAATGCAGCGGCGTTCATGCCCTGTGCCATCTTGGACCGGTGGGGGTGTCTTCTAGGATTATGCCCATAGAAGTTAATTGGTCGCGGATGCGGTCGGACTCGGCGAAATCCTTAGCGGTGCGGGCGGCTTGTCGGGCGGTTATTAGGGCTTCTACTTCGGGGTCATGTTCTGATAGTCTTACATGTGCATGAATTGAGCTTTGTAGTTCCCGAGAAAAACTAATGATGAAGAACAAGCCTAAGTGCCCGCACAAGTCATCAATCATCTTACCAAGATACTCTGCCACCGTTTTTGAAATTGAGTGCATGTGTTTATTGGCCAATGACACAAGTTCATAAATAGCGGTTACAGCATCTGCTGTGTTGAAGTCATCATCCATAGCTTTTTCAAAGGCTTGGATGTATTGATCTGCATTGACGACCTCTCCGCTATCTGATGCATTTCTTTCTGCGTGGCTAAGGTTGCGACGGCATGTTAATATCCTATTAAGCCCCTGCTGGGCTGAGCCCATGACCTCATCTGTCAGTTCCATTGGCATCCTATAATGTCCGCTCACCAAGAAAAACCGTATGACGTCATAGGGATATTTCTCCGCCACTTCCCGTAGGGTTTGGAAATTCCCTTGTGACTTGGACATTTTTTTATGATTCGATGTAATCATGCCGCTATGCATCCAAATTCTTGCATAGCCACAGCAGTTGGCCGCTTCGCTTTGGGCTATCTCGTTTTCGTGGTGGGGGAAGATTAGGTCAGAGCCGCCGCCGTGGATATCAATTTCATTTCCCAGATATTTTTTTACCATGGCAGAGCATTCTATATGCCAACCTGGGCGACCGGGACCCCAGGGACTTTCCCATGCGGGCTCTCCTGGCTTGGCGGGCTTCCATAGTATAAAGTCTGATGGGTTGCGTTTTTCCTTTGAGACTTCTACCCTTGCCCCTGCTAACAGGTCGTCGATATTTTTTTTGGAGAGTTTGCCGTAGTTGGGAGCTGTTGTGGTGTCGAAGTAGACAGAGCCGTTTTTTTCGTAGGCATTGCCGGAGGCTGCCAGTTTTTCAATCATAGCGATTATCTCTGTGATTTCTTCGGTTGCCTTTGGGTTATGGGTAGCGGGTTTTACATTGAGGGATTTCAGATCTTCTAGAGTGCGGGCTATATATTTTTCCGCCAAGGCTTGGACTGTGGTGTTTTCCTCCGCGGCGCGTTGGATTAGCTTGTCGTCGATATCCGTAAAGTTTTGAACATAATCTACCTCGTAGCCCTTGTACTCCAAGTAGCGGCGGATTGCGTCAAAGGCTACATAGAAACGGGCATTGCCTATGTGGATATCGTTATAAACCGTTTGGCCGCAGGTGTACATTTTTATTTTACCTGGGGTTATTGGGATGAGCTCTTCTTTTTTTCTAGTTAAGCTGTTATAGATTTTCATTCGACTCTCCTTGTGCTCTTGTTGGCTGACAGAATGAGCGGCTTTGACCAAAGTGACAAAACCGGAAAAGTAACACAACCGCCTGAGCTGCGATTCCCTGCTCTGTGCCTGTAAAGCCCAGGCCTTCTTCCGTTGTTGCCTTGATATTGACAACTTCTATGCCTAGGGTTTTAGCTATATTTTGGGCCATGGCATCCCGGTAAGGGGATAGCCTTGGGGCTTGGGCAATTATTGTGGCATCAATGTTTTCTATGCCCCAGCTTTCTTTTTCTAGGATTTTCCTCACTTCACGGAGCATACATAGGCTTGAAATGTCTTTGTAGGCGGGATTGGTGTCGGGGAAGTGCTGCCCTATATCTCCCAGGCCCGCTGCACCCAGCAGGGCGTCCATTATGGCGTGGGTCAGCACATCGGCATCAGAATGGCCAAGGAGTCCTTTTTCGTGAGGGATATCCACACCGCCGAGGATTAGTTTTCGGTTTTCTGCCAGACGATGGACGTCGTAGCCTGTGCCTACTCGCATCTTCATGGTAACACTTCCTGGATAAAATCAGCTGATTTTTGGATAAACCTAATGGTTTTTTCATATGTCACATAACTATACTTTTCGCTTGGTTTATGCAATACAGGTCCATACTGTACATAAAGGATATTTTCATTGATGGCTCTGATTTCATCAGCCGTTACCAACCTTGGCATATCATGAGCTTCTGCCATGGCAAGTAAGTGCCATATCCGGTTAACTTGTGGGGTCAAAGTCCGATATAAACGAAAGTCAATGTTACGTAAATCTTGGTAATAGCCGCTTTTATATCCCTTGCTCGCTTCCACTGGATGCCAAGCACGGAAATTTCTCCATAACGTCATATTATTATAGAGGTCTGTAAGGCAATGGATTGCGTAGCCTTCGGCCAGCGGACTGGGATAATTCCCGACAAAGGCTCTGACATGTTCAACCCAACCGTCGTTGTCAGTTACTTTGCCCCAGGGTTCATCGCTAACCGGGCAGAGGTGTGATATTTTTTTTATCGGACCGATTCCACCCATATCAGCGGGGATTTCTTTGCGATAATGCACCGCGTCCGGTGCCAAAGAGCCAAGAAGCACTTGTGCGGCATCTGCCTCAGGGCGCGGATTGCGGGTTAACAGCTCATCTGCTACCAACAGATGCGTAAGGGGAAATGCCATAAATTCCTCCGTCAATTTGTGAATCTTTCAACTACAGTGTAAAATAGTAAAAATTGCATGACAAATTTCTATATGAGAGGTCACAAGAAATATGCATACCGCATTATACCGCAAAAAGCGGCCAAAGACATTCGCAGATTTAGTAGGCCAGCCCCATGTTGTCCAGGCTCTGACCAACCAATTGGAAACAGGGCAGCTTTCCCATGCCTATTTATTTTGCGGCACCCGTGGGACAGGCAAGACCTCTGCTGCTAAGATTTTTGCCCGGGCGGTCAACTGTCCTACCCCCCAGGCCGATGGGCCGTGCAATACATGTGAGCTGTGCCAAAGCATCCTCGCCGACCGCTGTATGGATGTAATAGAAATCGACGCCGCTTCCAATAACAGCGTAGACAATATCCGGGATTTGCGGGAGGAAGTCCGTTATCCACCCACCGAGGCCACCCATAAGGTGTATATTATTGATGAAGTTCATATGCTTTCTACCAGTGCCTTTAATGCCTTACTCAAGACCTTGGAGGAGCCTCCTTCCCATGTAATTTTTATTTTGGCAACCACGGACCCGCAAAAAATCCCGGCAACGATTCTTTCCCGGTGCCAGCGATACGATTTTAAGCGGATAACCGCTACAGATATGGTGGAAACCATGGTGCGATATTTGCAGGGGGAAAACACCTCCTATGAAGACGCAGCTTTGGAGCAGATTGCATATCACTCTGATGGAGCTATGCGGGATGCCCTTAGTCTATTGGATCAATGCCTAGCAATGGGGGAAGGTGGCATTGTATTGGCCAATGTTTTGCAGCTTCTTGGGGCTGTGGATAGGACTGTGCTGTTTGATTTTACGGATGCACTAGGAGCTTATGATAGTGCCAGAATATTGCAATTGATTGATGGAGCTATGGTCGAGGGCCGAGATGTTACCCAGATGACCAATAATCTTGTACGGCATTTTAGGGATGTGCTTGTGGCTGGGCAAGGTGCGGAGCTGGATTATTCCGTTCAGATTACTGAGAAGCTGAAGGAGCAGGGGGCCCGGCTTCCCGGGGGAAAATTAATTGAATATATCTGCGCTTTCTCTGAAACATTACGTGAATTGCGATTTGCGCCTCATATGCGGACGGCACTGGAGGTTTGCGCGCTACGGCTTTGCTCGCCCCAGGTAACGACAGCAGGGGGCAGCGGGCCGGAGTTGGATGGGTTGGTTGCGCGGCTGGCTAAGGTGGAACGGAAGTTGGCAGAAGGGGCAGTTATAGCCCAGCCACCATCACACACACAAGAAATTTCACCTCTGCCACACACACCCACCACCGTCATCCCGGGCTCGACCCGGGAGCCCCTCCACTCTGGCAAAAATGAGGGGGGCCCGGCTCAAGGCCGGGATGACGGGAACACTGGGGATGACGAAGGTTACAGAGCTGGCGGAGGTAGTTCCCTCACCCCACAGTTCCTATCCCAAATCCAAACGGACTGGCGGTCTCTTTGCAATGTATTACCGCCTTTGGTTCGTTCCATGCTGATACGTTGCAGTTTGGAGGCTGAGGGCGGCACCTTAAAAATCATTTGCGACAATGCCTCCGAGGCCAAGCTTCTTAAAGACAAAAATCGGCCTCATCTTATTAGAGAGGCACTGGCAGAGCGGTTTAATTTAGACACCCCGCCTAATCTTGATTTTCTTGTACAGGAAACGAAGGAAATACCGACGGCAAAAGAACCCATGCCTGTATTCACCTCCCCTCCCCCATCAGAGCCGGAACCGGAGCAGTTTATTCCCCCAATGCCGGAGCAGATGGGCTGGGATGATTATGGCCAGGCAACGGACGAGGATACAGAGTCACCATTTTAAAGCAAGGTACAAGGAGTGCGGGGCCGTCTAGTTGAGGAGCGAAGCGACGAAGCAATCCAGCAAATCAAACCTTTTGGATTGCTTCACTTTGCTCGCAATGACAGACTTTGCATAGATATTCATGGTTTTTGCTTAGCAAGACAGCCCCTCGAAAATCTTTTATGCTCAAATAAGGAGGAAAAGTAATGCCAAAAGGATTCAACCCAATGGGTGGCGGAATGAACATGCAACACCTAATGAAGCAGGCCCAAAAAATGCAAAAACAAATGGCAGATATGCAGGAAAATCTAGCCGATAAGACCCTGGAGGTGTCCTCCGGCGGCGGTGCCGTCAAAGTCACCGTCAACGGGGAAAAGAAAATCCTAGACCTTCAAATTTCCCCTGATGTCATCGACCCAGATGACGTGGAAATGCTCCAAGACCTGGTGCTTTCCGCTGTCAACGAAGCTCTGCGCCAAATGGAAGAGTCTGTTTCATCAGAAATGTCCAAGCTCACCGGTGGGCTTAATCTACCGGGGATGTTTTAATGCACTTTTACGGCGGCCCCATTACAAAACTTATCGAAGAGCTCTCCCGCTTACCAGGAATCGGAGGCAAATCCGCCCAGCGTCTGGCCTTCTATATTATCCATCTGCCACAGGAAAAGGCCGAGGCACTGGCAGCATCAATCGTTGACGCCAGAGCCAATGTCCGTTACTGCGATACTTGCTGCAATCTGACGGACCAAAATCCCTGTCGCATTTGCGCAAATGTAAAGCGGGACCCCAAACTAATCATGGTAGTGGAAGACCCACGGGATATGGCCGCATATGAGCGCACCCAGGAATACCATGGGCTTTACCATGTGCTTCACGGCGCGATTTCCCCAATGCACGGCGTGGGGCCCAATGATTTGACCATTGCGGCCTTGCTTAAACGTCTCCAAAATCAGCCCACCGGGGAAGTAATAGTAGCCACCAACCCCAATGTGGAAGGAGAAGCCACTGCACTGTATATCAGCAAGCTCCTAAAACCCACCGGGGTAAAGGTAACAAGAATAGCTCATGGTGTACCCGTGGGGGGCGACCTTGAGCATGTAGATGAAGTGACCCTATTTAGGGCACTGGAAGGTAGACGGGAGATATAATGATTAAGCCCCCTGGTTTCGTTCGGCGGCTCTACGCAACGGATTACATGGTAAAACCCGAGATGCAGCGGGGTGAAATCCCTTCCACCAAGGAGGCTTATTCCCAGTCCCTAAACATCGCCGCACCTGCTGTGGCGGAAATGGTCAGCATCGCACTCATGAGTATGCTGGACATGATAATGGTAGGGGCACTCGGGGAAGAAGCTGTAGCGGCCATCGGATTGACCGGCCAGCCCAGGATGATTTTCTTTTCGGTATTTTTCGCCCTAAACATAGCCGTAACCGCCATTGTAGCCCGTAATAAGGGTGCAGGAGATGATGCGGCGGCACGGTCATGCTTGCGTATGTCCATGATGATGGTAGTTGTTGGCGGAACCATGCTCTCTATCCTTGCGGTAGTGCTGGCTCGGCCTATGATGTTACTTGCCGGGGCCCGATATGATACCATCGGCCTTGCCACATCATATTTCCGCATCACAGGATATGGTCTGGTTTTTGCCATAATGTCTAATGTAATTTGCGCTGCGCAACGAGCCTCGGGAAACACAAAAATCACCATGCAAGTCAATGTTGTTGCTAATGTTGTGAAGGTTATTTTTAACTTTCTGTTGATAGCGGGCCGTTTTGGCTTCCCGGAGCTTGGGGTGGACGGAGCGGCTATATCTTTGGTTATTGCCCATGTGATTAGCTGTGCGCTGGCTTTGCAATCATTGTTCCGAAAAGGCGCGTATCTGCGCATCAGCCGTAAGGATAGCTGGCGACCTGATATGCCTATGGTCAAAACAATAGGCCGGGTTACAGCCGGAGGGATGCTAGAGCAACTGTTTATGCGTGTGGGTTTCTTTGCATATGCAAGGGTCATTGCCGGCCTTGGGACATTGGAAACAGCGGCGCATTTTATTGCCATGCAGTTTATGAATCTAAGCTTTACCTTTGCCGACGGTATCGGAGTGGCAACCACCGCCCTTGTCGGTCAGAACTTAGGGAAAAAACGCCCCGACCTATCAATTATGTATGGGAAAATAGGGACGCGACTGGCTTGGCTGATTGCGGCGTTACTCAGCACCACGGCATTCCTTACTCGCTTCCATTTCCCTGCCATGTTTGCTATAGGTGGCAACCCAGAGGTGGTGCAGATTACCGCCGGGATTATGCTAATAATCGTGTATATTTTACCCTTCCAAACCGCCCAGATCGTAATGGCAGGTAGCCTAAGAGGGGCGGGAGATACCAAGTATGTAGCCTTTACAATGCTAATCACTGTGGCATTAATCCGTCCGATTACCGGCTTTGTACTTACCTACCCCATGGGCTGGGGGCTGACCGGGGCATGGATTGCGATAATCATCGACCAGGGTGTACGACTTACGCTACTGCTGACGCGGTTTACCCGTGGGCGGTGGATTAATACCCAATTGTGAGGATATACATTGCAGATAGAGTGAACATCAAGTAAAATGGCGAAAAAATGATAGATAGAATACAAAACGGTTCGAGGTGTTTGTAGTAGATGGCGATATATCCAAAGTGTCAAGTTTTTACACCGGATGCTATTGCAAAGCAGCTTCTGGATATAATTGGTTATGAAAAAAATATTTATGGCAAGATGATTGCTGAAAATTCTTGTGGTGCCGGAAATATATTGGTGGAGATAGTACGACGTTATATCTGTGATGCTTTGAATCAAAATATCGCTGTTGCCATGATAAAGGCAGGACTGGAACGCGATATATATGGTGCGGAAATAGATAAAACACACATAAATAATTGTTTGCTACGTTTGACAGAGACGGCTCAAGAATTTGGCATCGAAAATGTAGCGTGGAATCTTTACAATGGTGATTTTTTGAAAAAAGACATAAAGGATGAATTTCATTTTGTTGTAGGAAATCCGCCATATGTTGCATACCCAGAAATTGATTTAGAGGGGCGGAGCTATCTTAGAAAAAACTTTATAACATGCTCACACGGTAAATTTGATATGTGCTATGCTTTTATTGAAGCGAGCATTGCTTCTTTAAAAAAAGACGGAAAAATGGCGTATTTAATACCAAGTAATATTTTCAAGAATCGTTTTGCCGATACCCTTCGGAATAAATTATTGTTTGGATTAACAGATATTTACGACTTCACAATCCTAAAACTTTTTAAGAATAAATTAACCGCATCAGCAATTATAATTTATAACGCTGAAGAACACTCTGAAACTATCAAGTATCATGATATTGCAAACAAAACAATAACAAAAATTCCAAAGCAATCATTAGAAAGCAAGTGGAAATTTCAAAGTATAAGTGAATCACATAATAATATATGCTTTGGAGATATATTTCATACTGCTAGCAGCATCGCCACGCTGCTAAACGAGGTGTATATAATTGGTAAATTTGATGATTCAGGTGAATTCATTCATGTAGAGAAGTTCAAAATTGAAAAAAAATTACTACGTGTTGCAATAAGCCCCCGTTCTATGAAACATGGTAAAATGGAATATGTGATTTTTCCTTACTTTTATGAAAATGGAAAACTTATGCGTTACTCAAATGAAGAGTTTAAGGACAAATATCCTTTTGGAATGAGTTATTTAGAGCAACATAAGGAAAAATTATCGAAAAGGGATAGTGATAAAAATTCAGCATGGTTTGAATATGGAAGGTCTCAGGCATTATCACATCTTAACCAAGACAAATTATTAATCTCGACCGTGATAACAAATGAAATCAAAACATACATACTGACCCGGGATGAAATTCCAACATCAGGATTGTATATAACCCCTAAGGCGGAGTATGGATTGGATGTTGCTAAACGTATATTGCATACAAATGAGTTTCTCAATTATGTAAAAAACATAGGGGTTGTCGCAAACGGAAAATCATATAGAATTTCTCCCAAAGATATAAATAATTTTACGTTCGAAAGCAGGTGGCTTTTGTAATGCCTAAAATTAATTTTCAGGTAAGTGCTAAAACTGCGCGGCTAATAGGGCGCGAAAACATCTCTGACGTGGATGGTGCTTTAGTTGAATTAATAAAAAATGCTTACGATGCGGATGCTTCATGCGTATTTGTTAAGTTCAATTTACCGTTTCACAGCATCCCAAACCGCGTTACGGCATCAAAGCTTGGTAGTTTTTTTCATGGGCAAGAGTTAAACAATATTTTGCATTATTATGATTTTGATAAAGATGCTTACCGCTTGAGGGATTTGACGGATAAGGAAACAGAGGATTTACAAAGACGTCTTTTTTCCAAAAATGAAATTATCATTGCAGATAATGGGAATGGGATGACCGAAAATATTATCAAAACCATATGGATGCAAATCGGTACGAGTGACAAAGAATACAATGTCTACAGTGAAAATGGAAGAATTAAAACAGGCGCGAAAGGGATTGGACGTTTTGCATTAGACAAGCTTTCTTTGAATACACAGGTATATACCAAAAATGCAGATGATAACTTAGTTAGCTGGTCTATTGATTGGAATCAATTTGCCGATACAAAGCTCCTTGACGAGATTCGTGCTGACTTTTCAATTGAAAATTCAGATTTTCAATCAAGAATCCGTACACTTGCAGGGGATGAATATCGCTTGTTAAGCGACTACTCATTTGAAACGGGAACGGCAATTATCCTTAGTCCTACCAGAGATATGTGGTCTGAAAGGCTTTTTAAAAAAGTAAATAACAACCTTCAAAGCATTATACCTCTGACTAGTAAAGATACCTTCGATATAATCATCTCGAACCAATATTGTCCTCAGTATGATATAAATACAAAGGATAAAGATATTGTAAAAATTGATTATGATTATTGTTTTGAAGGTATTTTTGATGGCAAGAACTTCCTAAAGTTAAAAATAATCAGAAATGAGATTGATGTAAACATAGAAGAAGTCATAATTATGGCTGACGATAAGCGACAATATAAATTCAGCATAAATGACTTTTGGGAAAGGAGTGCCTTTTCAGAGCAAGGTTTTACACGCACTGATTATGCAACGCAAATAGAGCATAAAATTGATGTAGGCAAACTTTTTAAGGATGACGAACTTAAAGCTTTAAGCAGGTTAGGGGAATTTTCATTTCAAGTATTTTTTTTAAAAGCCGGTAAGAGCGATTTAGAAATTGTAAAAAATATTAACATTAGTAAGCGAAAGAGCTTCTTCCGTAATTTTGCAGGGATTAAACTGTATCGCGATGTTTTTAAAGTTCGTCCATATGGAGATGAGGGAACGTTATTTGATTGGATTGGCCTTGGGGTAAGGGCACAAAGGTCTCCTGCAGCTGTGTCGCATCCAGATGGTTCATGGCGCGTAGAACCTTATCAAGTTGTGGGTAACGTTAATATAGGGCGGATAACAAATCCTTTCCTAACAGATATGGCAAATCGGGAAGGGTTGAATCCCTGTGTAGAATATGAGCTAATGATTACAATTATTGAAAATGCATTCAAGCAATTTGAAGCTGACAGACAATATGTGTTACGAGAATATGCAAAGTGGAGAAAAGAAAAATTAAGGCATGTCTCACCAACAGCTACTGTAGTTGAATCGGTACTTAAGCAAAGAGCGAATGAAAAAAGAAGCAAGCGTACAGCAGATGAATCTGACAGAACATATGAGCAAAGACATTCAAGAAGAGAATATGAAGATACAATCGTAGACTTAGTTAATGAAAAAACAAATGAACAAAAAACCATGCAAATACTAATGGCTTTTAGTTCTGCCGGGGTTATGACAAATACTTTTTCTCATGAGATTAGTCGAATTGCGACAGACGTAGGAAGCCGTACACAGCACCTTCGGGAGGCAGTCAAAAGACTGTTGGGTTTCAAGGAGTATAATGGTGATGAAGATTTTAATCCTTTAACTATGATAGATGAAGTTGAAGTAACAGACAACCTGCTCAATTCATGGATTTCAATCATAATGAAAGCAGTAGATCCAATCTATTTTGTCAAGGGCAAACTTACGCTAAGCACTACTATCGACAAGATAGTATCAAGTTGGACACCCTTGATGGAAAAAAAATATATTTCATTTAAAAGAATGTATGGGAATGAAAATGCCTCAATAAATATGGCTGAAATAGACCTGCATTTAATATTGAATAACTTTTTCTTAAACTCGGCATGGTTTTTGGAAGACTCAAAGTCCGACGAGCGAATTATTTCGATAGTAACTGAAATAGTCGAAAATAGAAATGTGTTGTATCTAATGAATAATGGCCCGCAATTGGACGAAAACTACATGTCAACCCCCAATATCATTTTCGAGGCTGGGGAAACCTCTAAGCGCCAGGGAACAGGCTTAGGATTATGGATTGTACGCGAAGTTATAAACAGATATTCGGGACATGTAGAGGTTTTGGCAAAAAAAGAGGGATTTGGACTAAAAATCATATTTAATGAATAGAATTATAATGGGTCGGCAATAAACTCAATATTGGTAGGAGGTTCTTAAATGGAATTTATTATTGGATTAGTTGATGATGATGATGGCCAATTAGCAACTATTCGACGCACTATCAAGATTAATGCGCCTAAAGACATTAAGTGTGACTTTAAGAGTTATGATTTAGCCGGGGCGTCCGATTCTTTAGTGAGCACTGTTTATAAAGAAATTATAGACGATGTTGAATCCGGTTGCTTATCATTATTGATTATTGACTATAAAATAATGATTAAAGCGGATAAAGTTGAGGGCACAGATATTTATGAAAAAATAAGAAGGGCAGTACCACAATTCCCTGTTATTATGCTTACTAATGTAATTGATGATTGTATAAATCATTCATTTGTGGACCCTGATAAAGTATATAGAAAAAGTGATTTTTTTAGGACTGATGAAGGCTACTCTAAGGAAAAGACAGCAAACATCTTCAGGAACATGCAGCGATACGTTACTGCTCGGATAGATTTGGAAAGTCGATTAAGCAATTTGAAAGATCGTCTCGTTGATGAGAATCAAAGCCAAGAACTTTATAATGAGTTAATTCGAACAGAGAATGAACTGGATGAATACAAACCTCTTGATGAAACCCAAATGGAAAAAGCCTTTGATACATCAGCTATTAAAGAAGCAATTGAACTGTTGGAAAAAGCGGATGCAATGTTGGAGGACAAATAATGAAGTATAGGGACTTTAGAGATTTCATAATTATTAGAACCTGCACTAAGCAATATACAAACTATGAAAGCTACAAAGATGCTCTAGAAAAAGATTTCAATATGCGGTGTGCATACTGCAATCTACATATTACATCTATAACAACCCCATTTGAAATTGACCATTTTATTCCAAAGGATACATTCAAAGGAAAAAAAGATTACTTAATAACGCAATATGATAACTTGGTGCTGTCCTGTAAAAAATGCAACAATGCAAAAGGAAACCAGTTTCAAGGTGATATATACAGCACTTATCCTACAAACAAACAGTTTTATAGTCCGGTTGATACAGATTACAATACAATCTTTTACCGCACAGAATATGGGGCAATCGCTTCTGATGATACAAAGGGGAAGCAGATGATTGGTGATTTGAAACTTTATCGAACAATACACAACTTAGCATGGATTTGCGAAGAAACAAAAAAGCTAATTGATAAATTTGACCAAGAAATAGCAAATGAATCAGACCCAGAGCGCAAACAGGTTCTGAAATCTGGTAAAGATAAACTAACGGGTCACTATTTTGAACGAAATAGACTATTTATCGCAAATTACAATAATAACAAATTTCAATATGATAACGATAACATTATTTCTATGATGGACAAGCTATGAAAAAAATGTATTGTAGTGATATGATTACGATAACCCTAATATATGGAGGAATATATGCAAACTTTAAACGTAGCAATTCTAAGCAGATGGCATGTCCATGCAGACGGATATGCAAAGGAATTTCAGGCGCGGCCTGATGTAAAGCTTACAGTCATGTGGGATGAGGAACCGGAAAAGGGCAAGGCCTTTGCGGAAAAATACGGTTTGGATTTCGAGACGGATTTGAATAAGCTTCTGGCCCGTGATGATGTGGATGCCGTTTGCATAAACGCGCCAACCAATATGCACCGGGATGTAATGGTAGCGGCGGCTAAGGCAGGGAAGCATATTTTCACAGAGAAAGTCCTAGCCGCAACCGCAAAGGAAGCTGCGGATATCCGCAAAGCAGTGGAAGAAAACGATGTGAAATTCTGCATTTCTTTCCCCCACCGCACCTTCCCCAATAATTTGCTAGCGAAGAAAGTACTAGACGAGGGACTTCTCGGCACTGTTACCTATGTACGTGTCCGCAATGCCCATGACGGGGCGTCTGCCGGGTGGCTGCCTCCTCATTTTTACGATGAAGTACAATGCGGTGGCGGTGCCATGATTGACCTAGGTGCCCATCCTATGTACCTGACTGGATGGCTACTAGGCAAGCCTTCCGAGATTGCGTCCGCATTCACATATGTAACGGGTCATGCCGTTGAAGACAACGCTGTTTGCGTAATGAAATATCCCACCGGGGCAATTGCCGTCTCTGAGACAGGATTTGTAACAGGGAAAAGCCCCTTTGTGATGGAAATCCATGGCACTGCGGGTTCCTTTGCGATTGCCGAGAATGAAGTGGTGTTTACCGGGGAGTATGATTTACCCGAGGCCCTGCCTGGTGCCATTCCTCAATTTGTTGACGGGGTGCTATATGGCAAAGATATACTATTCGGTATGGACGACGCCATTCTTCTTACAGAAATTATGGAAGCCGCTTATAAAGCCCACCGCCAAGGCGGGTTTGTGAAAGTATGACATCCTACAAACCTACCGTCCGAGCCTGTTATCTCGGCACCGTTTGCCAAGCCATAATCATTAATCTTACGGCCATTCTGTTCGTCCCACTTGGGCAGCAGTTTGGCCTTTCCTATACTCAGCTTGGCGCGCTTGTTATGGTCAACTTTGCTATACAAGTATCAGTGTCATTGATTTTCGGGCCAATCGTTGACCGGTTTGGATTTAGACGGTTTATCGTTGGAGCGCATATTGCTGCTGTTATTGGTATGGCTTGGTTTGCCGCCGCCGGGCGGGTGCCTATTGACCCGTATATTGTGCTTTTGTCCGGTACCATGATATTTGCCATTGCCGGAGGATTTTTGGAACTGCTTCTCAGTCCCATCCTTAACGCAATTCCAACGGATGAAAAGTCCTCTGCCATGAGTATTCTCCATGCGTTTTTCTGTTTTGGGCATCTTGCAGTTGCCATTTTGACTACGGTGTTTTTGCATATATTCGGACGGGAGGCTTGGCCCTTTGTGCTGCTTATTTGGGGTATGGTCCCCTTGGTCAATATATTTTTATTTGCCCTAAGCCCTATCGCTGAGGCAACCCCGGTTGCTCAACAGAGCAAGGCAAAAAAAATAGCGCGACAGCCCCTTTTTATCGTGCTGGTCTTCGCTATATTATTTGCCGGAGCGTCTGAGCTTACCTTTTCCCAATGGACATCAGCGTTTCTTGAGCAAGTAATGGAACTGCCCAAAATACTGGGAGATATAGCAGGTGTTGGGATGTTTGCCGCAATGATGGGAGTCGGACGTCTTGGTTATGGCATTCTCAAAAAGAAGGAAACAAAGTGGTTGCCTGCCCAGTCCAAGCTGATGCTGATGGGCAGCGGATTGGCTGTAATTTCATATTTTGTAATGGCCTTTACCAATATTCCAATATTGGCCTTGATTGCCTGCGCCCTCTGCGGCCTTGGGGTATCACTCCTATGGCCTGGGACATTGTCATTGGCAGTGGATGCATTCCCTATGGCAGGGACCTGGATGTTTGCAATCCTCGCGGCGGCTGGCAGCTCCGGAGCCTCGGCGGGGCCTTCCCTATTCGGAGTGATTGGAGATGGACTGGGGCTTAGAGCCGGTTTTATGATTACGGCTGTGTTTCCATTGGGGAGCATACTCTGCCTCTGGCTCTATCATCGATTGAAACCACAAGGAAAAAACTGATATAGCGATTTCAATCCCGCAATTTGGATTGAAATTGCTATAATAGGGTGGTCTTGTTACGCATGAAGATGCGATGGAAGGCCATCTTTTTTTTGCAGAACAAAACGCGCAAAGCGCGCTTTTGTTTCCGGCCGCGCCAGCAGAAATTGCGAAGCAATTTCCTAGCATAAAAAAAAAGACAGCCATCGCTGTCACTTAAACCCACATAAATAATATGCCCCCTTCACACTTGGTAAGGAAGAAGACCCAGCACTCTCGCGCCGATTACTTAACTACTCTAGCACACAAATGCTCACTTGTCAAGGAAACATATAAAAAACCGTAAAAAAAATTGTTCTGAGCACTATTCCTCCTGTAAAAGCATAGCATCGCCTAAAACCGGGTTTTACTTGTTACATACCTAACAGTTATATTTCTTCTTACGAAAAAATAAAACCAATAAACATCAAGTAAACATCCTGCGAAGCGAGGAAGCAAGCGGGGCTTTGCCTCGCGCAGCGGCAGGTTGAAGGCAGAGTCTTCATTAAAAGGAGGTGTGGGTAATGGCCCATATTGAGCTACAAGAAATCCGCAAGACCTACAAGGTACACGAACGCCCCACGGGTAAATGGAGTGTACTTAAGGGGGCTTTTATTCGCAATACAAAAATTGTACAGGCCTTGGGGGGGATATCATTTTCCGCCAACCAGGGGGAATTGGTAGGGCTAATCGGCCCCAATGGTGCGGGAAAATCCACCACCGTAAAGATTATGAGCGGGATACTCACCCCGGATAGCGGTACATGTCTGATTCATGGCCGGATGCCTTGGAAGGAACGTAAAGCCCATGTCGCAGATATTGGGGTAGTCTTTGGTCAGCGGACTCAGCTTTGGTGGGACGTGCCTATTTCAGATTCCTTTCAGCTTCTTAGGGATATTTATGATATCCCCAAAGGGGATTTTCAAGTCAGGAGCCAAGAGTTAGCCTTAGCTCTGGACATAGAAGGGCTGCTCTCAACCCCGGCCCGGCAGCTTTCACTTGGACAGCGGATGCGCTGCGAAATCGCTGCCGCTCTTTTGCATCGGCCCAAGCTTTTATTCCTGGACGAGCCGACTATCGGCCTTGACGCTGTTTCCAAGCTGGCACTCCGGGCATTCTTAAAAGAAGAAAATAAGCAGACTGGTGTTACCGTTCTTCTCACTACACATGATATGGATGATGTGGACGCTCTTTGCAACCGTGTCATGGTTATAGGACATGGGCAATTGCTTTACGATGGCGCGTTCGATGGCCTCAAAGAGCAATATGCCACCTATCAAGGCCAAGATATCGACGAGGTCATCGCTGCAATGTATAAAGAGCTTGCACTATGAGTCGGACATTAAAAGCTTGCCGTTCCCTTTTCATAATCCGGGTTACGGAAAATCTGCAATACCGGGCGGCGGGTATTGCCAACTCAAGTATTAGTATCATTTGGAGCATTTTGCAAATTGTTATTTTCACGATATTTTTCACATTAGGGGATGCCACAGGAGCTGCGATGACTTTAACCCAGGCTATAACTTATGCCTGGCTTACCCAAATTTTGTGGAGTATCGTGGGCTATTTTACAGTTGACGCAGAAATCCGAGAAAAGGTTATCAACGGCAATGTTGCCCTGGATTTATGCCGGCCGCTGGATTTGTATGCCCATTGGTTTTCCAAAACCATGGCAAACAAGATTGGACGCTCCGCCTGGAGGTCGGCATTCACTTTGATTGCGGCTGTCGGGGTACCAGCGGCTTTACGATTATCTCCCCCTGTATCCATTGAGGGGTTTCTGCTTTTCTTGATTTCCTTATGTACCGGGGCATTGCTATGTGTCGCTTTTGCTATGTTGATGGCAGCGGTACGGGTTGGGCTGACCTGGGGAGAAGGGCCGACCTATATGCTTGAATCCGTTGGGATGTTTTTAAACGGCAACTATTTTCCACTCGCCCTTTGGCCAGATTTTATGCAAGGATTTCTTCTTTTCCAGCCATTTGCAGGGCTTATGGACATTCCATTTAGGTTTTATCTTGGCCTGCTTGCGCCAAGTGACGCCTTTTGGGTCATAGGCCTTCAAATCTTTTGGGTGGTTGCTTTTATCGCAGCAGGTAGGTTTTTGCTTAATCGCAAGATTTCTCATCTTATAGTACAGGGGGGATAATATGCTCAAGGAGTTTCGTGTGTATCGGCAATTCGTCAGAATCAATCTTCTGTCCGGGCTGGAATACAAAGGCTGGTGGTTGATGATTTTCCAGGTGCTGGTTGCGACTGTTGGTGACCCATTGGCTGTAATACTGGTGTTCAGTCGCTTCGGTAATATTGGTGCATGGAGTATGGAGCGTATTTTGCTGATGTACGCAATGGCATTTACCGCATACGGCCTTGGAGAAACGCTGTTTCGTGGTTTCAGCTACTTCCCATATCGCATGATACGTAGCGGAGATTTCGACAGGGTACTACTGCGGCCAAAATCCCTGTTTGTACAGGTTTCGGCGTCATTCTTTCATATACATCGGGCGGCTCGGCCCTTTATGGGGCTGTGTATAATTATATGGTCGCTAGTTCGCTTGGACGTACAGTTCACATTTGTTAATGTGATGGTGCTGATTTTTGCCTTGGCTGGAGGCTTTCTCACATATGCGGGAGTGTTTGTTTTAAGCTCAGGAGTGGCGTTTTTTACGATTAACGCCTTGGATTGGATTCACGTTCTCACCAGTGCCAGCCGCGAGGTTGTAAGGGTTCCTACCCCATATCTGCCCCAGGCTCTGCGGCATATTTTCATCTTTGTAATGCCGGTGTTGGTGATTATCTATTTCCCGGCGGCTGCTATCGGGGATTGGGGCGGGGCATATTGGAGAGGATGGCTAGCCCTCCCAGCAGGGGCGGCATTTTTCGCAGCAGGAATGCTTTTTTGGCGGATTGGAGTCAGCCATTACAAGAGTACGGGGAGCTAAACTTCGTAAATATTGCATAAAAAATCCGTATGGCACCATACGGATTTTTTATGCAGAATTTACATGGTTTTACGAAAAATCAGTTTTCATAAAAAATATGGCAAACATCCCAGGGAGGTTTGCTATGACTAATAAAACAAAATACATTTCGATAATTATTGCGGCGGCAGTTATCACGGTAGCGACGGGATTAATCGTATTTTCCACCCTTAGGGACAACAAGCAAGGAGAAATCCCCTACATACCTGTGGAAGAGGCGTCCCCTACCCCGCCGGCTCTATATGAAGAGGATGAAGTTGAAGAGGCAGAGGCAACGCCGGAGCCATACTACCCCGATGATGAGGATTATCCCTTGGATGAGGAAGAAGATGAGCCGGAGAGAATCTTGCCTGAGCTGACAGAAGGCCCGATACGGTGGCATACAAAGCCTACTTGGGCTTTTGACCAGGTGTTTCCATTCAATGAGGGAATGGCGGCGGTTGAGATTTTTGAGCTGTCAGACTACCATTGGGATTTTATGCATATTCTTGGCTATATGAATAACATTGGCGAAATTATTATCCCCATAGAACATATACACTATCCGGAATTATATATGTACCGTGGTGCACCGCCATTCTCAGAAGGGCGAGTTGCCGTGATGTCAGTCGAAAACGGTGGCATTGGGGTATTTGACACTGATGGTAATCTTATTGTTCCTTTCTACTTCCAATGGGGATGGACTTTTTCCGAAGGATTAATGGCTGTACGTCAGGGTGGTTGGGAATTTATTAATGACCAGTGGGTTGATAACAGCCGATGGGGTTTTATAGACAGGGATGGTAACATTGCCATTCCAATGGAGTTTGACTATGCTGTAAACTTTCGTGGTGGATTTGCACCAGTAATGCGAGATGGTTATTGGGGCTTTATCAATACTTCAGGGGAAGTTGTGATTCCATTTATAATCGAAGTAATTTTTAATGAAATTGGATACTCTATTTATCCTCGATTTTCTGAGGGAATGGTAGCAATAAGCACCACAGTTATAGAGCAAAATGAAAATGAAGAATGGGTTTATGTCAATCGATGGGGTTTTATGGATATGGAAGGTAATATGACTATACCATTCCAGTTCAAATGGGTTCTGGATATATATAATGACCTTGCCATAGTTGCAATGGGTGGGTGGCAAGACTGGGGTTTGATAGATTGTGAAGGTAATGTAGTGTTGCCGTTCGAATACAATTGGATAGAAATACGCGAAAGCGGACTTGTTTATGCATCGCATCGAGAAGATGGGCACCGTGTTTACGATAGGGAAGGTAATCAAATAGAGCATCCTGAAAGGTATGAATCATTTGCTAATCTCCTTCCATTAGTCTCATTCGGAAGTGGGTTTTATGAAGGGTTCGCGGTTGTACAGATGGGAGGCTGGGAGGATTCCCTTGATGGGAGCAGAGTGGACAACACTAGGTGGGGTTACGCAGACTATGAAAGAAATATAGTCGTACCCATTGTATTTGACGAGGTGCGCAGTTTCTCCGAAGGCCTAGCCTGGGTACGATTCGGCAACTACTGGGGACTCATACAAATCATAGATTACTAATCATCCCCTTATAAATATCCCGCTGAATCTTAGCAAACTCCAAGGCCTTCCGAGTACTTCCCCTACTCTCGTGGAAATCCTCCAGGACCTCGCAAAAATCCAATGCCTCCATGATATTGTACTTGCTCATTAGAAATGGAATAGTCACCCTTTCCAAATACTCATAGGACGCAGGCTCCCGCAAGGTAATCAGGTGATTGAGGGAGTCAAATATAGTCCCGTCATACCCAACATCCGATAATGACAAAAGCAGCTCCTTGCACTGGGCAAACCGCCGCAGCGCAATCAGACAGCGGGCTTTGTAGTACACAATCTCCCTATCGTTGCGTTCTACTCCTTTGAAATACTCCCTAGCCTGCACATAGTAATCCAGGGCAATCTCCCAATTTTTATCCTTGACATATGTTAACCCGATATTAGCCAGTATCACACCGATGTAGTTGTCATTGGATATATTCCTGGCATTTACCAAGCATTTCTCTAGTATCTCTCTGGCCCTGACCGTATCGCCTATGTCGATATAGTTTAGGGCCATTTTATTGTCCAAATCCAAGCTGACAACGGTGGTCTTATTGTCACCATAGGCTTTATAGGCCTTCTCCAACATGGCAATCGACCTGAATGGCTGACCCAGCCGGGTATAGCACCGTGCTATGCGGTAGTAAAGGCCGCCGTCGGGTTTTTCTTGTAGGCTGTAGGCCTTGAGCAGGTACTCTAAGGGCTCCTGTGCCCGGTCCGCTCCGATGCTCATATATAACCAGCCCATATTGCGGTAGTAGTGGTATTGATTTTCCCGATTCATTTCAAGATCCATGCTTTGCAAGCGCGTTTTCGCGGCGGTGTAGTCTTGCTCTGCTAAAAGCAGACTTATTTCAAAAAGACTGTATAGATTGACCAAGTCCTTTTCAAAGGGAAGCGCAGTAATATCCGCCAGGTCTTTCTGCAAAGTCCTTGCCTCGATTAGATGCCCGTCCAGTATAAGCTTATGCCAGATATGCAGCCGCTCCTTGTAGCCCTCCCCTTCCCCAGGGAGCAAAGGCGCGGATTCTATTTCCAGGGCTTTTTTTATGGATTTGAGAATATCTCCGTTTATTTCAACTATGCCCTGCTCGATTCGGCAGACGGTGGATGTGCTAAGGCCGATATCATAAGCTAAATTTTCTTGGGAAAGGCCCTTGGCTTTTCTGATTTGCCTGATTTTTTCGCCTGTTGGGAGCATGGGGCACCTACCTTATTTTGAAATTTTCATGAAAACTAATAAAGATAGGGAGATTATGCGCAAATATCAGAGTTTGCGCAATTTTTTTTGGTTGAATGTAGTTATGGATTAGTCCAAGATATAAGTAAATCCTGCCCACGTTATTGCAGGAGCGAAGCGACAAGCAATCCATGGTTCTGGATTGCTTCACTACGCTCGCAATGACGGGGTTATTCACTACGCCAAGGAGGTTATTATGCCGATAATCGAAGTAAAAGACCTAGTAAGAGACTACACAATCACCAGCGGCCTGGTGCGCCGCAACAAAAAAACCATAAACGCCGTGCGAGGCATAAGCTTCTCCGTAGAAAGGGGCGAAATTTTTGGCCTATTGGGGCAAAACGGTGCCGGTAAAACCACCACCATAAAGATGCTGATAACCATGCTGGCCCCAACTTCCGGCACATGCAAAGTCCTAGGCTATAACACCTTCGGCCAGGAAAAAATGATTCGTGACAAAGTAAATTTCATCTTTGGCGGAGAATACGGTCTATACCGCCGCCTATCCGCCAGGGATAACCTAAAATATTTCGCCAATCTATATAAAGTCCCACTGGATACACGGGACAAATACATTGACGAGCTACTGGAAATGGTAGGACTTTCAGATAGAGCGGACACCCGCGTAGAGACTTTTTCCAAAGGAATGACCCAGCGTGTTCAAATCGCCCGAGGCCTTATCAACAACCCGGAAGTACTATTCCTGGACGAACCCACAGTCGGCCTTGACCCCCTGGGGGCCGAAACCCTGCGGGGAATCGTAAAAGAAGCCAATAAGCGAGGCACCACAATTCTGCTTACCACCCACAATATGTACGAAGCCGATGAGCTCTGCAACCGCATTGCCATAATAAAAGACGGCGTATTTCTTGACCTGGACACCCCTGCCAACATCAAGGCAAGGTCGGATACAAAAACCACATTGGAAATTACCCTAACCAAAAACCCATTGAACATCGCAACAATCTCTGGCGTTTCCCATGTCGCCTCATCAGAAAAAGACGGCCTTACAAGTCTGCGAGTTTCCTGCCAAAGCGACAACGCTATAAGCCAAGTACTAGCCGTAATAGAGCCAACAACGATAAAATCCTTTAAAAACGAAGTCGCAACCCTTGAAGATGCATATATCCAGCTGGTAAAGGGGGCTTCGGAGTGAACTCAAAAAGCGTAGTCATTACGTCCATGATTCTGCAAATGAAGCAGACCTTTGCTCGAAACATGTTCAAATACTGCATGTTTATAGCCCCGATTCTAAGTACGATTATCCTAGGCGAAATGTACCGGTACGCTCCCCAGGAAAATTTTATCGCCTTTGTTGTGCTGGGCAGCGGCTTGTGGAATCTGTGGGGTGCAATAGCCTTTTCCTCCGCCGGGGATATAAATCGGGAGCGATATAGCAATACCCTAAGTATGATTTTCTCCGCACCGGTGGATTTTAGGCTTATCTGGCTTGGGAAGATTTTTGGCAACACCATACTTTCGATTTGCTCGTTTTTTATCAGTGTAATATTTGCAATGGTACTCTATCGCATCCCCGTTCAGGTTTATAGCTGGGGGCTTCTGACATTGGCTTTTGCGCTGACAATAGTGAGTTTCATTGTAATAAGTATTTTCATTGCATATCTGCTGACCCTTTCTAGACGTACAACCCTCTTTATGAACTGCCTGGAATTCCCCTTTATATTAATCTGCGGCTTTGCCTTTCCAGTGGAATTATTGCCGAATCCTATTATGTACCTAAGCTTTATTTTCCCACCCACCTGGGCGGTAAAGCTGCTGCGAAGCAGCATCGTGGCCGATGCACCGGATTATATGCATATCCTGGTATGGTTGCTGGCCACAACAATCGGGTTTATTTTGCTGTCATCTCTGCTTTACAAGACTATATTTAGACAGGTGAAAATTGCAGGCACATTGGATATGGCATAAGTGAAGACCGCCTTTGACCAAAATGACAAAACCGGAAAAGTAACACATTCCATTTGCTATGATAGTTATGAAAGTGCCTGTATTGGGCAATCAGGAGGTTTTATGCGACGTTTTTGTTCTCAAGTCTGGCTTCACGCCAAGGTCAATCAAGCCAATATAGACTGGCTGGAATTTATATTTTTCCGCGTAGGGGTATCTATGCTTACCCTAATTTTCTATGTACTAATCGCGTCCTTTACAACCGGTGAGGTAGATCTAAGCCGCTGGGTTGTGGGCAATGCCTTTGTACTATGTACCTATGAGTGTATCCACCTAATCGGTGTGAGCTTTAACGGAGAGCGATTCAACGGGCGGCTACGTTCGATTATTGTCTCTCCAACCAGTAAGCTAATCGTACTAATGTACACAGGTTCTTGGGCGGTTTTCTCTGCTTTCTTGACCATTGGAGCAGCCTTTCTAGTCGGCGGGCTTATTTTCGGTGTGAGTTTTGCTGGTTTTAATGCAACGGCATTCATAATCAGTATTGTGATAACGGCCTTTGCATGTGTGGGATTAGGGCTACTTATCGGCATTTTCGCACTTATAACCGATTCCATGTACCTGATTCTTAATGCAATCGCTATGCTAATAATGATATTCTCCGGTGCCAACTTCCCAGTTGAGCAATTACCATTACCGGCTCAAATATTGGCAGAAATAATGCCAGTAAGACGGGGCATCGCTGCCGCCAATCAATATTTCAATAACCCAATTGATAGCGGATTCTGGCAACTAGTAGGAGGCGAAGCAACCATTGGGGTGGTATTTATACTTCTGGCATTTTTCCTAATCAAAGTAATCGAAGGCGCAGCAATTAAGAGAGCTACATTGGAAATATAGTAAACAGCAATCCAATCAACACGTCAGTCTAATTTACAATCCAAAATGCAGAATCTTGCCAAGCTGAGACCACCCCTCGCCGCCTGCGGCGTCTTTCCCCTCCGCAGGAGGGGAATGGAGAAGCATACGCTTTTAATTCCCCTCCTGCGGAGGGGTGGCGCGAAGTGCCGGGGTGGTCTTGGCTTGGCATGTGTTGGCAGAATTAGACTGACGTGAAGGCCCCCAAATTGGGGCCTTCGTCGTTTCATCATTAGTATGGTGTTGTTAATCGTTAGTAAGATTTATAGCGTTAGTCTGTGAATCTAGGGAAGAGCAACAACGCGTACAACTTGACCATCGTGCTCTAGGTGAAAATCAGCTGGCTGGTCGCAAATGCAAAAACCGCGTTAACTGCTCGCCTATGCGACCTAAGTAGCCGAATGCGTTGAATAGGTCGCTGGAAAGGTACATAGATGCGGTTGTTTTGGAATACTGGAACAACGATTTCTAGAGGACTTGCGGCCATAGTTGAATTCGGCGAGTTAACGAGAAGCCCAGAGGCCTTGTGCGACGCGGGTGATACCGCAGGTGATTTGAGTGCCTATGGTGAGCCTTGGGCAGTTTTGGAAGATTATTGTTGAACTATGCCACACAGTCCGATATAATGCTGCTAACACAGTGCGTAAGGCGGTTTTGATTATTTTTTATCTGGGCTTGCTTCCTGGATGTGAGGGTGGATTTATACCTAAACTGAAAGGAGGCTGGTCGCAAATGAAAACCGCATTTGCTGCTCGCCCATGCAACCTGGGTGACGCCATGACAGTGTACGAAGCAATGATGATAATGATAACAACGGGTATTTTAGTT
>WQVF01000026.1 GCA_009781725.1 Defluviitaleaceae bacterium | reverse complement strand
TTCCTCCATGGAATCGGGGACGTTTTCAAAAAAAGTACGTAGCAATATTACATTAAAGGTACTGATGGTAAATGTGAAAATAATCCCCCAACGGCTATCCATAAAGCCAAGACGCTGGAAATTTAAGAAGTATGGAATCATCCCCGCGCCGAACCACATGGTAATGAGAATAAACAAGGTTATAATCTTACGGCCTCGCAAGCGTCTGCGGGATAAGGGATATGCGCCTATGACGGTAAACACCATGCTCACTGCTGTACCCACTACGGCATAAAACACCGTATTCCCATATGCAGTCCAAATATTGTCCATGCCAAAAACATACTCATATGAAGCAAGCTCAAACCCCGAAGGCCAAAATGTCACCCGCCCCATGGCAAGCTGCATAGGGTCGGAAAAGGATGCGACAAACACATACCACAGTGGGTACAGGGTAATAAACATAATGATAATCATGATAAGAATATTGAAATAGCCAAATGCTTTTTCTCCGCGTGTTAAGCCCATATTTCGTCCCCCCTATAGAATGCTGGTTTCGCCAATTTTTTTGGAAATCTTATTAGCCGAAAGCACTAATATAAATGCGATTACCCCTTCAAATAGCCCTACAGCCGTAGACAACGAGAAGTTGGGATGAGCGGTGGCCATGCTTGTGCGCCATACATAAGTGCCGATAACATCGGATACGTCGAAGGTAGCCGGCTGTTGTAACAGGATACCCATTTCTGTATTGGAGCTGACCAAACCACCGATGGCCAATATCAGCATAATGGAAATCGTGGGCATTATACTGGGCAGCATAACATAACGAATTTGTTTTATCCGGCTGGCACCATCGATTTTAGCGGCTTCAAATAGCTCTGCGTCTATGCCGCAGATAGCTGAGTAGTAAATAATTGAACCAAAACCCATCCATGCCCATATCCCTTGAGAGATGAAAATAGTGCGGTAATATGTTGTGTTAATCATAAAATGGATAGGCTCCACACCAAACCAACCGATAATCGTATTGATTACCCCGGTGGAGGGCGAAAGCATATTGATTACCAAGCCAGCGATGACCACTGATGAAATAAAGTAGGGTATATACGAGACAGTCTGCGCAACCGTGCGGAATTTTTTACTTCTCAGCTCATTGAACAAGATGGCTAGGAGAATAGGAATAGGAAAACTCCAAAACAGTCCATAAAGATTTAATAGCAATGTATTACGGAAAATACGCCAGAAAAACGGCCCCTGGAAGAAATCAATAAAATTTTGAAATCCTACCCACGGGCTACCCTCAAAACCCCATAAAGGCCTAAAATCCATAAATGCTACCCGTATCCCGTGGTATGGTAGATACATAATCAAGACATAATAGGCAATAAAGGGAACAAGCAAAAGATATAGGAGCTTGTCTCGCGCTATGTCATTGAGGAATGGCTTTATACGTTTTTTGAAGCCATAGATTTTCATCCTTGTCTGTGATTTTGTGTCAAGACTGTCGGTAATCTCACGGGAAAAGGTAGACATGGCATAGGGCAAAATAGCTGCGCAGACAAATATACACAGGAAAATAACTGTGTAGGTAACAGGGGTAACCGTTATAAAACGATCGGCAAAAAGACCCGGCCCCGCAAACGCCGAATCGGAATTGGCAAGGAAGACCGTGTCCAAGAAAAAGATATTTAATACAATAAAGCCCAAGAAACCGATAAAACCAAAGTATACCGACCGACGATTGCCTTTTACGTAAAACCATAAATAAATAGCAAGAGCCAATGCAGTAATCGCAATCATTATATAGATGGCTGGCATACGGGCAGCCAATGTGCTGGTACTCATAATCTGTTCTATACCATCGGCTTGCCTAAGGAGACTGTTAATGGAAAGCAGGGAAAAGCTTGACCGGTTTGTCCATTCTGTAGCTAAATCAAAATCCACGGGTATATGCACCCAGGGCATGAAAAATATTATAACCACAGTAAGGGCTACCAACCCAGAGGAAACCATTACAAGTAATCGGCTACCTTTTAATCTCATACGAAACGCCCTTCCGCACTTTTTACGCATACTACCCAACAAAGCGTATTTTTTAAAGATTGATTTCTTATGATTTGCATAATTATCATACTTTTTACTGCCATGTTTTTTACGAACATGGTAAAAGAGTACAATTCACGCTTCCAAAAACAGTTGTAATACGTTATTATTTTTACATTCATTAGTTGGGCGGAGCCCCATAAATGAGGCGATATATTGTGAGATATTACAAGAAAATGTTGGTTGTGCTATTGTCCGTTACTACTGTTTTTGTTTTATCTATTATGATAATGTTTCTTGTTATTAATACGCGGACTAACCGTACAATCTTTGATGAACAAATACAAACCAATAGCCGTCAACTAGGCGAGCATACCGATACACGGCTTGAAAGCAGTGTTCAGCTTGCCCGTCTCGTGGCAATTTCTGACCATACAATCCGCTATATGACCCATGGAGAGCAACAGCAACCCTTGCATTTTAATCGTTTACAGTTGTTTAACTATTTTAGGACAGTGAATATCATATCTCCCGTGGTAAAAAACGCCGTTGCTATCTCCACTTTCCGGGATGAATATGTAATCCGGGTGGATGGCGTAGGGTTCACGCCAACATTTTTGAATCAGTTTAACCTGACACAAGCCCGGCTTGATACTTTACTTGACAGCTTTGAGCGCGCTTTTCACAGCCAAACTGCTTTTATTGCCGTGGATGGGAATGAAGGTCGGGAGTACATTATCGTAAGGTACGAGCCAATTCCCATGGCTTTCAACAACCCGATTTATGTTTTTGTTTCGTATACCGAAAATCAGTTTTTTTCCCAGGACATACTACGTAATACCAGCGGATTTGCGGTGTTTTTGCGAGACGAACTGGTTGCGTACAGCGGCTGTTTTTCCAAAGAAGCAATATTGGAAGCGGACACTGGACAGTCATTGCCCCGTATAACCTCCTATTCCGTACAATCTACAGTGCCGGGCTTTAGGTTTTTGTATTTAACTGAAACCCCAAGTATGATTACCTCCACATTTTGGGGTATTTTATTTCTCGGGGTTTTTACGTTAGCCGGTGTAATTTTATTGATGATACAGCTGACAAAGCGTATGCACCTGCCAATTAGAGAACTGCTTGAAATATCAGGCAGCAATTATGCCGGTGATGAATTTGACTATATTAAAAACGCCATGCTTTCCATTCATCAATCCATGGAGAGTATGTCCGATGAAATATCCCGTAATAATGAATGGGCGGAGCGTATGTTCTTTTTGGATTTGCTGAGCAACAAGCCCGTCGGTCACACCAATATGGAGAAGTTTATCCCTAAAAATAACAAATCCTACGTAGCGATTGTGTTAAAACATAACAAATCAGATGACGATTTTGACTTGCCGCAAAATATGATGTACCTGTTCCAGCAAAAAATTGAGCAATATCTCGCCCCCATTATTAATACCCACCCCTTTTCCAAGAATGTGGACATTTCTTTTGATATGCGGGCATTGCTACTGGCAACCGAAGACATTAACGGCCTTGCCGGACAGCTGGAGGATGCTCTATTACTCGCCGAATCCGAGCATAAATTAGACTTTACCGCCGCAATCGGTACACCAGTAACAAGTCTTACGGAAATTTCCGCTTCTTATATGAAAGCGCAAAAACGCTTACGTGACGGGTCCAAGCATGGCGCAAAGGTTATCTGTATGGATGAGCCTATCCCTTCAAAACAAGATGCAGAAAAACCAAAGAAAAAATTGGACCCTGCGATTAAGGAAAAGATGATTCAATTCATAAAAGAAAACTATGTTAAAGATATCAGCCTCTTGGATTTAGCTGACCATTTGAATTTGACAAAAAATTATGTATCTATGCTGTTTAAGGACGTGGTGGGCAACAATTTTAAGGATTACCTAAACCAGACCAGATATGAAAAGGCCTGTGAGCTATTGCAAGAAAACCCCAACCGCAAGCTAAAAGACGTAGCCGAGCAGGTAGGCTGCAACAAGGATATATTGGCACGGCTGTTTGTGAGATACGGCGGAATGCTGCCCAGTAATTATCAGAAAAGTGTGGAAAAGGAAAGCAAGCAATGATGAGGGGATTGCGGGTCAAGCCCGCAATGACGATGACTAGATTTCTCGTACAATTTTATAATGAATATGCTTGGCTAAACGGAATTTACCGTTTTCGGCGGCACACTCCGATGCTTTGCCATCCGGGGCCAGAGCATATAGCTTGTAGCCTCTGGGTAAGATGATTTCACCTTGGATATCATCGTATAGCACTGGACCCTCCCCTGGGGTAAGTAAAGTATCGCCATCCCAATCCATGCCGGAATTTGCCGCATTTCCCATCAATGTCAGTAATAAATCATTACTTTCATCCACCGATAGGCCGTCCAAGGCAAAAAGAAGCAGGGCGGCTTTTTTATTTGTGTGGATTATTTGAAATCCGCCCCATTTAGTGTCGGCAGGCAAGTAGCCTGCCAAGAAACGGAAGGTGGGGGCTGTTACATTGAAAACACCACCTGTGTAATCAAAATTAATTTCCTTAGTATCGGTGATAACTGCGCCGTCTACATAGCCGCAACCCTCGGGGATTAGCCCCCACTCCCCCATTGCCTGCTGAAAATCCTTGTAGCCGTTGCCATATAGATGGGTATTGCCATTTACCTGGGATTTTCGCCAAAAATCTAATGCCTGCTCTTTCTGGAAGCCGTTGACATAGGGCGTTGTGCTGTATAAAAGGGCGTGCTTACTACCGGTGTAATCTCCCGTGGGTAAGTGACCGGAGCCTAACACCGCATCGGCATTGCCGTTATAGACTCCATTTTCCATTATGCTCATCCGCATACGGGAAACATAGAATGCATCACGTGGGCGCACGCCATAATCCTCCGGACAGTGCATACAATCGTCAACAGTCAGGCCAACCTCCACCAGATTTTTGCCTGGGGATACCAAGCCGCCTCGGAAGATAGACGCGGCTTGCCCCACAAAACTCCATACAGCGGGATCAGACCGTAAATCGAAGAAGCTGCGGATAGGTGTTTCTCCCGGTTTAGGCTGGGTATAGGCAAACAATAACAGCCCATCCCAATCTTGAAACGCACCATAGCAAGCAGTTTGCATTAGCTGGTCTGCGCGGAAGGCTGTGGGATAACAGGGGCACCACTCCGACACCAAAAAAGGCTTGCCCGCTACCGCACCTGTGCAAACGGCAGCAGCAGTGTGATTTTCAAAATCAATGCCGGGTTTGGTAATGTCTGTTTTGACCATTTCCGTCATGTGAAAGCGCACTGGGGGCATGAACCCCCCTTGGGGGTGATTCCAATAGGCGTTGTGCTCGGTAATATCGCCTTTGGCTATCAGACGCAAATCCGCCGGGCCATTGGGCAGGTTAGAATAATTCCGCACACATTTTACGCCTAGCTCATCGAAGTAGTGAAGGATTTCGTCTACAGTACGCTCTTGGGTGTCAGTCAAAAATGCCATGTGGTCTGTATGTCTGGCAGTACTTTCCGTCCCTGTGTAGTCCGCGCTAAAATCCGCCCGAGGTTCCTTCCAGTTACCTAATGTCGGGCGAATCACCGTTCCATCTGCCGGGTCTTCGTCTGGGCCCAGTGCGTTCTCTCCTTTGTCATTGGTCCATGCGACGTCAAGGGCTTCCCGTGTGCCGTATTTCTCTAGGAGCCATGCGTTAAAACGATTATCAAGGGCCTTGGCGAAAATTTCTGGGCGGGTGCCTGGATTATCCCAAAAAATTGCATTTTCGTTGATGTATTGGACGATTGCCACAGCGGGGTCATCGATGTACCGCAGGCCCGTGTAGGGGTTTAGATGATACAGATAATCCCGTATGAATTTTTTTTGCAAGTCGATGATACGCCTGTCGTAGTGCTGTACTGACTTTATGAAATGAATTAGCTGTTTGATTTCTTCCTCGCTAAAACCGTCACCGGGCAGGTACGTACGCCTGGTACATAGATCGATGTGAAGATATATACCCCGGATTTTTAACTGATACGCAAGATAATCCAGCCGGTCAAAATATTCGGTATTAAGCTCTTGAGATGTGTCCTTGTAAGTGAGCAATGCCGCCGGGTAATTGCCATCTACATGGTGAATGCGCACCATGTTAACACCACAGCGTAATAAATCTTCGGCGGTTTTTTCGGCTTCTTCATGGGAGCAAAGGGCGGCAGTGTGCCCAAGATTAACACCAAAGAAGCGCACCCGCTCACCATTTTCGAATACCAGTTGGCCGTTTTTTGACTTAACAAATCCCTTGGTGCCCGCCTCATGGCAGTTTAGATGAGAAAAATCAAGGGCACTGTTTTTTTCCGGTTGGTCAAATTGGAGGTATGGTTTCATTTATATGTGCTCCTCTATCATTTTTCTTAATCTCATACGTTCTGGTGTTGAAATATCTCCCATTGCCCAAAATAAAGCCCCTAAAACGCTTGGTGCATCAAGTACATGTGTTGTAAAGGGCTTGGCGTAATTTTCTGTTAGAAATGAACATAGCCGGGTGACTATGGGGGAGTCAGGATATTTTTGAAAAAGTGAGCCAGTCAGCACAATCTCTGGTGCGCCGTCAAAGGTTAGGTTATCGAGTATCCCTAAAATGCTTTCCCCATAGGCTTGACCGGATTGCTCCAACAAGGCAACAGCCGCCGTGTCTTGTTGGTTGGCCGCGCTAAAAATTATTTTACACACAGCCAATGTAAAGGCCTTTTCGTCGCCGTTAAAATATTGCTCATGCAGAGCCTCCATAAAATCAACGGGCTTAGGCTTACCCAATAATTCCACGATGGCCGGTGTCATAAGTGAAGCAGGGAAACGCCGGAACAACTGTCCATGGGCATAACGAATCGCCTCCGGCACCAACCAAAATGCGCCTCCCCTATCCCCGGTGACTTGCCCCATGCCTCCCACTTGCAGCATTTTGCCACAGGTGCCAACTCCTACGACGGAGTAACCCGAGCCGCCGACACAAGAAATACCAAAACCTCGCGAGGTCCCCGCCTTTACACCCAAATATGCATCGTTACTGAGCACAAACTTACCAAATCCCAATCCTGTCAGGATTTTTGTAATTTCGTCGTGCTGCTTCACGGAATCCACGCCGCCCATGCCAAAAGCCGCACTATCTATATCCGCGGGACTAACACCCCGGCGGGCAAGGAAGGGGATAATCATATCTTTTAGAACAATCGCCAGCTCAGCATAACCACCCGCCATATTCTCATAATTACTGGCCGCTCCGGTAATCAAGTCCATGACCCCGTCTTTTGCGTCGTAAAACAACACATGGGTTTTGGTGCCGCCTCCATCCAGTCCTAGGAAATATCTCATAATAACACCTCTTATGTCTCGCAAAATGCTAAGCATACTTCAATATATGAAAGAATAATTGCAAAATCACTCAAAATATAAACGACCGCTTTTGTCAGAATCATCAAAACCAGTACTATGGCAACTCAGCCTTGCGCGCTTCCAGCATTTCCTTAAAATACAGGTATTGCGATTATCGCACCCCCTGCCATGGCTGATTGATGCGCACAAATGCCTGCGGCTGTGATATTGCCGCCTAAAATTTCATCAATCCAAGGCTTGCGATTTTCCGCGATGCTACGTAAAAACTCATGTACCATATGAGGATGGGAGCCATGATGTCCCCACCCTTTGCCTTTTGAAAGGGAGAACACGGGGTCAAGGGGGTCAAACCTGTCATCCCCCACAGTAAAGCGACGAATTTCCTCTGGCAATATATCCGCATAATTTGGCATTTCTACCGTGTTCGAAACCACTCGCTTTCCCCGCCCTTTCATTTCTACATCTTCGAATACAGTTATATAGGGGTCATCCTTGTCCTTAAAGCCCCATTCAAAGCTGGCCTTGCTGCCGTAGATGTGTAAGCCCTCTTGATATTCCCGGGCTACCTCAAATAATGAACGGGTTGCCTCGCCTTTTAAGCCGTTTTCAAACTCAAACAACGCGCTTTGCACAGGAAAAGGGTTGCCATACTGCTTGTGAAGCACTGCCTCCATTTCTCCCGAGCCAAAACAAAAGACCTTTTTAATCCGGGAGCCGGACAGGCCGACCATCGGTCCGATGGCATGGGTGCCGTAGTACATAGGGGGCAGGCCCATCCAATAATCCGGCCAACCACGCATATCCTGATAATGGCTGCCCCGCATAAATTGAATGCACCCCAGCTCCCCTCTATCAATCATGTTACGGATATAAAAATATTGGTAGGTATACATGGTGGTTTCCATCATCATGTAATTTTTACCAGAAGCTTTGACAGCTTGGGTAATCCGGCGGATTCCTTCCAATGATATGGCCATTGGCACAGTACAGGCACAATGCTTACCCGCCTCTAGTACCGCCACGGTTTGTTCCTCATGGAGGGGGATTGGAGTGACTAGGTGCACCGCGTCGATTTCATCGTCTTTTAGTATTTCCTCAAAAGATGTATAGGTTTTGTCTATATTTAAGTTGACTGCGATTTCCTTCATAAGTGCCGGGTTAGTGTCATATACACCCACGATACCTACGTCTGGGTGTTGACGAAAAATTTTTGCAAACGCTCCGCCAAAACCTAAACCTACAACAGCTATATTAATTTTCATGATTATAGTCTCCAATCCTATATAAAATCCTTTCAAGGGGCTGTCTCGTTAAGAATGCCGTAATTTCAAGGCTCGTCATACCGGATTTAATCCGGAATCCCATTATCATTGTCGAAAGACTAAAGGGATTCCGGGCTGACGGGCTTTATATTACTATTACCGCCGAACGAGGAGCAATCTCTATATCGGCATTTGCGTCCTTCCACTGGGACACGTCGATAGCACGGTATTTTGTGAAGTTTTGCTTTGCTTTCAGCGTTACGGTTACGGATTCATCGGTGTAGTTGGATATGACCGCACCCAAGGTTCCATCCTCAGCTTTGAATACGGAATAAGTTGGGTGAGTATTCCCGTCTTTGTCTGTGCAGGCCGCATCACAAGTATCGCGGTATTCCCCATCCCAGAACCATTTCCTGTACTCGGTACGGAGAGCGTCCATTTTTTTGCCGTATTCCACAGTTTCGGGGTAGTCCCCTAGCTTGCCTTTAAAATTGTAGGGCTCGTAGCTGATAATGTAGTTAAACATTAGACATTGGTTAATCATATTGCGGTCATTAAAACCCGTAACCGCCGTCATAAACAGGGCTCTAGGGGTCAGATAACGACTCAGAGGTACATGGTCAGGCCATTCGGAACGATGATAGGAAAGCTGGTACACCTCCCTTTCCCAATCGTAGCTTGCTTCTCCGGCGATTAAAAAGTCCTGGGAAACATCGAATTTCTTCACCAACCGACGAATAAAACCAATATCGTTGGAATAAGTGGGCTCTCCGTAACGGTGGCCATGGTCAGTGTTAAAGCATAACCACGTAGGGTAATGATGCTGAGCTTCGTCATAAAGCATACCCGCTGCGCCTAAGTCCAATACCTTTTTAAATTCCTTTTCACATACCTCCATGTAGGCTTCCGAATTGAAGCACATGGGGATAAGTCGCTTTGTGTTCAAGTCCAATAATTGGGCTGGGGTAAAGTATTGATAACCTGAGTACAGATAATAATCCCCATATGGGTCGGTGATAGCGCAATTTTTAAGCTCCTTGCGGAACCAATCTGTTGCTCTATCTGCCCAGGTAAATTTGGTGAAGAGGATTATTTTAACGCCGATTTTATGACATTCCTCAATGGCGTTTTTCAGCTCGTCCCATGTGCCCAAGCGAGGGTCAGGGTCATGGGAGGGGTTGCCCTGGTCTTGACCGCCATCGTTCCAGCCAACCAATTGGATTATATCAACGCCATGTGACTTACATTCTTCCGCCACTTTAGGCAGCTCGGTAAAGCGCAAACGCAACTCGTCCTCCGGTCCGTTAATATGCAGTTGCTGCCAGGAGTGAGGGTCTTTCGACCATATGGGAGGTGGGTCTTGCCTAAACCAAGAATCACGCCACTGCCTATAAATATCCGCGGCTTTTTGCCATCCGCCTGTGTAGGGCTCAAGGGCGATGGGTGTCAGGTCCCTAGTTTCCCCGGCTAGGATATAAGGCATATGAATGGCTGCAAAGGGTGTATGCACAGGCTTGCCAGCGATATCGTCTGTTTTGGGGCGCATATGATTAATATGGGTTTCGTATCCTGGCCTAAGTTCAATGGCCCAAGCAACAGGCTCGAAGCTGTGGGCTTTTACCCCGGCGTACAAGCCTTGCTTTTCCGACCGCATAAGATAAAAGGGGCAACTGGGTGCCTTAGCACGCATTTGCGTTGGGTAATCGGTACCGAAGTAACCGTGGATATTATCGAAGGTCGGCCAAAGGTTCTGCTCGTTTTTTGAGGCATATGCATAATGGAAGCTCTTGAACCAATCGCCATCCATAGGAGGACGCACATCGCCCAAGTAAGGGGAATAGACTGCCTCCACTGTATATTCGGAGTTGTTTTCAATTTTTGTGTAGTAAACGGCTTGATTACCTTCGATGGCAACGCGTATGGTAATGTTAATAGGATGAAAGCCCCCTCGCTCACTCTCCACACCGTTCCAATTGAAGGTAATGCAGTTTTCCTCAGCTTGGATTGACGTGCATTTTTGCTTCTCACCTAGTACATCATTGTTACGCATTTCTTCGCCAAGGGGCACCATCAGACGAAAGCACCGCCCGATGTGAGGGCGGTCGATAATTGCCCAACCTGTCTCCAGGGATTTAAATGCGACCAACGCACCTGTTTCCGAACAAAATTCCATGCGCAGCTTTGGGCTTTCCAATACATAATTTTTCATTAGGTCTCTCCCATCAATTTTTTCATATGTGCTACATAACCAGGCAATGCTACCTCCGGTTCTTGTAACTTGGGAATCCATGTTTTTTCCCATTCAAATGAAAGAAAGCCGTCAAAGCCGTTTGCGCTTAATGTTTGCACAACGTCCCTTACGACCAAAATCCCATCGCCCATCAGACATATTTCATCGTTGGCATCGGCGTCTTTCATGTGTACATGTTTAATGTACTTACCTGCGTGCCGCCAGGTTTCTTCCGGAGCTTCCTTGTTGTTTAGGCTGTGATGAATATCCCACAATACCGCCAAACCTAGGCTGTTTACCTGCCTTACAAGTTGTGCTGCCATTTTACCGTCCTTAAGTGCATCATGTATCTCTAACAAAACGGTAACACCCGATTCATATGCCTTGGCACAGGCGCGGCGCAGGGTTTCCACTCCGGCTTCGGTAAAGCAGCCGTTCTCGCCAAGGAAGGAGCGTAAATAAGGGGCACCCAAATCCGCAGCCAGCTCAATATTTTTCAGTAATGCTTCTTCGTTTTCTTTCAATAGAATTTCATCATCGCCGCAGAATAATGTGTACCCACTGATAATAGCTATTGTTAAATTGTGAGCGGCAAACATTTTCTTAATTTTTTTGCGTTCATCTTTAGTCAGTGCAGGGTCAACATGTCTGTTACCGCTAATGCGTAATTCTACACCGTCGAAGCCGTAAGCCGCTCCTTTTTCCGCTACTTGGATAATATCCCAATCTGGACACCCAAGGGTACTAAAACAAAGCTTCAATCCGAAAACCTCCTCTATTTATTGAACCTCATCTGAAATAGGGCAAAACAAGCTGCACTTCAAGCTCTTTTTCCCTATTTCGGAAGAGGTTTATTAGCATAGCAAAAGAGTAGCCTAAGGTATTTGGGTTTGAAAGTGTCATATATTCATATTCCAGGGAAAACGTAATAAATACCGCCATACTATTTTTATAGCTTTGCATTTTTCACCTAATACCTCACCTCCGAATATGATAATACAGCGAACAACTTTCGAAATCGTGAACCGCCATTGCACGGGCAAAATCAGCCAAAACGCCAAGTTCGCGTTTTTGGCAGCATGTACCGGCAAGAAAGCCGGACGCCGAAGGCGGCGTTTGCGTAGCAAACGTACTGGCCTCCTTCAATCACGTTTCTCAATGTCGTTCGCTATACATTGACATTTGGAGGATGAGGTTATGAGTGGAATAGGCGGGTTTCTGGGGTATGGCGGCACAGCAATTTCAATGGCAACAGTTTGTGAAGCAATGCTCACATCACTTAAAAAACGAGGTCAAAACGAACACGGAACATTCATATCCGAGGATGTGTGCCTACTACATACAAGCAATCCATATACAGGCCGCGGCCCTTTACGTGCTGTCCTTGGCCAAAAGGCCTATATTCTCGTATTTGACGGGGAGCTATACAATAAAGATGAGTTAATCCAAGAGCTCAAAAAATTGGGTTATTATTTACCCGATGCATCTGACGGGGCTATTGTGCTATACAGCTATATCGCCTGGGGCGAGGTATGTGTGGAACGGCTTTTAGGTGTTTTTGCCTTTGCGGTATGGGATGGCGGGCGTCTTTTTGTGGCACGGGATCGATTGGGGTTGAAGCCTTTTTTCTACGCAACCGGGCCTCGTGGCTTTGCTTTTGCGTCGGATACAAAAACACTCCTTATGCACCCTAATATAAATCCTGTTATGTCCCTCGAAGGTGTGGCCGACATGATGCTAATAGGCCCGGCTCACACACCGGGTACAACTTTTTTCAGGGATATCAAGGAATTACAGCCTGGCCATAGTGCTTCATATACAAATTCAGGAGGTTTATCAATATGTAGGTACTGGCAGCTTAAGGCTAAACCCCACAGCGAATCATTTGAGGAAACATCCTATACAGTTCGTAAAATCCTTAAGGATGCCATAGCCCGTCAAACTGCAAACAGTCCGGAGTTAGGTGTGTTTTTATCGGGAGGATTAGACTCTAGTGCCATTACAGCACTTTCCGGATGTAAAGACACATTTTCTGTTGACTATGTAGGCAATGATAAATACTTCACCCCAAATAGTTTCCAGCCTGACGACGACAATTCTTACATAAAAGAAATGGTGACAAACCTACGAGCACACCATACCCGTGTTGTCCTTGGCTCAGACGAACTGGCAGAAGCACTTACCTCGGCCATGCAAGCCCGGGGCCTCCCTGGTATGGGGGATGTGGATTCTGCACTTCTGCTTTTTTGTCAAAATGTAAGGGAATCAGTGCCCATTGCTTTGACGGGTGAAGGAGCTGACGAAATCTTTGGCGGATATCCCTGGTATCAGCAGGATGATGAGCCTACGACCTTTCCTTGGTCACGAGACGTGAAATATCGCAGCAGCTTTATCGCACCTCATATTCTTGGCAGATTCGACCCACAAGCCTATATCCATAACCGCTTCGAAGAAGCCATAACCGCAGCAGGGAGTCTTTATGACGATGATGCTAAGGAGCGGCAGGTACGCAGGATGTTTCATCTGAATCTGGATTGGTTCCTACCAAATTTGGCTACCCGCAATGAGTCTATGAGTGCATTTGCGGGCCTAACTGTGCGGTCGCCCTTTCTGGATCATAGATTGGTGGAATATCTTTACAACGTGCCATGGACTTTCAAAAATCACAATGACCGGGAAAAAGGGTTGCTACGGGAAGCGTTAAAGGGGCTGCTTCCAGAGAGCGTTTTGTGGCGTAAAAAAAGTCCTTTCCCAAAAACACATAACCCGGCATATATGAGCAAGGTAACGGATATGATAAGGGTAGTAGAGAAGGATGCGCCACTTTTTACGATAATATCCAGAGATGCAATAAATCGCCTTATAACAGAAGAAGCAGGCCAGCCTTGGTATGGACAACTAATGAGAGTGCCTCAGACGATAGCATACTTCTTGCAAATCGACGCCTGGATGAAAGAATATGGAGTAGTGCTGAGTATATAAAGATTATTAATGCGCCTTTTAAAAACCGCCTAGTAGGGTCGCTGCCGTAGGCAACGGGGTCGAAAGATTGCTATTGCGCCTTTTTGAACCACCCCTGTAGGGCCGCTGCCGTAGGCAGCGGGGTCGAAAGATTGTTATTGCGCCTTTTGAAGAATATGTTAAAATAAAGTAGAAATATGTGGGAGGTAATATAGATGATTGATTTTAAGGAAGAAATTAACAAGTATAAGCCAATTCGTACCATGGAAGATGTAGAAGACGCTGTAAGAGATGAAATCACGGATATCATGGATTTATTACAGTATATCTCAAATCACCCTCCGAAAAACGAAGAACAAGAGCTTGCAAAAACTAAAAAAGCAGAAGACGAATAAACGTGGGAAAAGAGTGAATATATGCAATGCCCCAATTGTGAAAAAGAGTATATAAAGGGCACTATTTGCCCTTCTTGTAATGTGGACTCCGTCTTGTTTTCGGGCACGGTACGCCTATCGGACAAAATGTACAACAAGGGCCTTAGCAAGCTCAACAACGGAGACATAACCCAGGGCATAGAGCTACTAACCCGTAGTGTGTCGGTCAATAAAAACAATGTACCTGCTCGTAACCTACTGGGCCTTGCCCTATTTGAAATCGGGTATGTAGGGGATGCACTTAAGCATTGGGTTATAAGCCAATCCTTACTTAAGGATAATAATCCCGCCAACCAATACGTAGAAGAAGCACGAAAGAACAGCCGTGCTCTTGAAGCTCTTAATGATGCCGTTTCTAAATATAACCAGGCTCTGATATATATCAAACAAAAAAGTGATGACCTGGCAATTATTCAACTTAAAAGAGCGGTGGAACTAAACCCGCGTTTTGTAGACGCTCTCAACTTACTTGCCTTATGCCATCTTATACAAAATGACAGAGATAAAGCAGCTGCAGCAGCCGAGAGGGTGCTTGCCGTGGATATCCAAAATCCAGTAGCACTTAATTATCTGTCTATTTTGGTACCCGGTAGGACAAGACCTGACACGCGAAAAGCCCAAAGCCGTACCCGCCGTACAGAGCCTAAAAGTCGGACTCATTCATATTCCCGTCCGACTCCAGTCCAGGAGAAAAAGCCCCGGGCTTTCCGCTTTGATATTATTCTAGCCTTGGTAATTGGAGCAGCTTGTACTTTTGCTGTTGTATATGTACTGTTGTTTCCTGCCCTGCATAGACAGAACGAGCTTCAAATCGGAGAATATCGCCAAAGGCTAACAGATGCCGATGCTGCCCGCGCAGAGGATGCCGAGCGTCATGCTGACGCTATAGCCGCTATGCAAGAAGATATGGACGTCCTGGGAGAGGATATGGATAGGTTAAATACTGAGTTAGACCGCCAGGACAACATCATCCGTTTTCATAATATGTATAACCAATATAGAGATGGCTATCTGCGGGAAGCAATAGATAGCATGGATAATATCGAAGTATCGGACTTACCCCCCGACCTAAGGGACCGTGCCGAAGCCATGCGTGAACAGGCATATCCTGTATTAGCGAACCAATACATGAGTACAGGACTTACGGCTTTCAATGCTGGAGATTACTTGCTGGCTTTGGTTCAATTGGAAACTGCGTTAAGGTTTATGACGGAAGATTCACCTCGTCCTAATACATTCCTTTGGGCAATGGGTAATTTATACGCTCAAGATGAAGCTCGACATGCCGAAGCCAGGGAATTCTTATATGAGCTTAGAGACCGTTTCCCCAACTACAGGCCCCAAGGAAGAAATCAAGTAATAGCTACATTGACAGATGAAGTTGAAGATTAATCTCTACCGCTAAGAAACTGCAATAAAAAAGCGGCTACGCCGGTCTGAAGCAAGCTTCAAGGCGGCGAAGCCGCTCTTTTTATGTGCTGAGAAATTGCTTCGCAATTTCTGCTGGCGCGGTCGGAAACAAAAGCGCGCTTTTCGCGTTGTGTTCCTGTCAACAGACTTTATTTTATATGTGCCGTACTTCTTGATATAAAATCACTTGCCGTGTACAACACGGTCCCGTAGGAAGTGGAGTGGGGTTTATCCCTGCGTAGCGGCGGGGCTTGGGGCAGAGCCCCATTTAAAAAAGGAGGAAAAAATATGAAATCAATTTTTGGACTTAGCGAAAATATGGTAGCAGCACTAAGCTATCTGCTCGGGCCTATTTCCGGCTTGTTTGTGCTGGTGGCAGAGAGGGAAAACAAGTTTGTACGCTTTCATGCATTGCAATCTACTATGTGGTTCCTGTTTATGTGGATTGTGTTCTGGGTAGTTGGCATAGTAACAGGCTTGCCTTTAATTGGGTTCCTGTTATGGATTTTAACCAGGCCAGTCATCTGGGTTTGGTGGTTGTTCTTTGGAGCAAGTAAGCTAGTGCTCATGATTCAAGCAGCCCTAGGGCATCAGTTTAAGCTTCCTTTTGTGGGAGATGTGGCTTGGAATCAGATTCATAAATAAGAGCGTAATAGGGCGATGATTTAATTAAACCGCGTATACACTACGCGGTTTTTTGTTGCAATCACTGGTGCACAGTGTTATCCTTCGCCTACTATAGTACATGCTTATAAAGGGGGAGTCATCCATGCGTTGTAGTAGCTGTGGCTGGAAATATTGGGAGGGTGCTACATATTGCCGTAAATGTGGCGAAACCGATACTACCTCTTCAAGTTCATCAAGCTCATCCGGCTCTTACGAGCCCTCCATTGAACCAAAGCAAATAAGACGGCCAAAGAAAGAACCGGTACATAAAGCATATCGGGAACCGGTCACGTTTTCTGTTGGCCATATTTTGGTATTGGTCATTGCAGTCATCCTTTGTATCATTTTTTTTCTTCCTATGTTCAGTCTAGACTCTATAACCCTGGGTGGGGTGCTTTTGGCCCCGGCAACATCTATGAGCGGCTGGGCAACAACTATTGACCGCGGAAGCCCTTGGCTTTCTACCGCTATTCTTATTTTGCTGCTGCCTGTAATTATTGGCATACTTACTGTCTTATCAAAGTTTTTATCTCTTCCATATGAACGATTCCTTTTTTACACGATGGGCCTATGTTTGATTGGCCTGGTACTAAAGGGAGCCTTTTTTGTTGGTGTTACCAATGTTTTCTTTGGGATAGCCTCAATGACCCCATGGTTTTTTATTTCCTGGGGTTTGTATGCAGTAGCCGGGATTGTATCATTGGGCTTTTATTTGCAAGCTAGGGGGGCGTAATGAAAAGACGTATTGCTGCCATTGCTCTGGCTGTGCTATTGCTATCGATGTCCTTTGTACGGCCCATTGTGGCATCGCCTACAGTGGAAGAGGTAACCGATATACCCCATTTGCCAGAGGAAATTGCAAACATAATATGTGACTGCCATGCTGCCTTTTCATTTGAAGATGTTGAGCGGTATACGGTGTTGGTTTTGGATACCTCAGCTCCTTTGACTTGGAGATGGGGGGATGGGTCCTATACCGCTGGTTCCCCGATAAATTATACACGGGATGCAGCCAGGGTTTTTATTGAACAAGTGGGAGATGCCAGCAATATCGCAATTATTTCATACGATGGATTTGCCCGGGTGCACTATGGAAATAGACAAGTAACTACGGGCATAACCAGGAATCTTTTTTCCATAAATCAAGATCATCTTCTTACGTCCCTGGATTCCTTGTCTGTGCCCACAGGTGACTATGACAACACCATCGGAAATATATCATCTGCGTTGATACTCGCAAGCGAACTGCTTGCTACAACCCCTGAAAATGCAATTCTTAATGTTGTCTTATTTACCTCCGGGGTTGCTCTGCCATATATGCTGAATGATGACAGTTGGGTGAACTACACTTATGAGGGAAGATATGGCTATGAAGATTCCGGCACCTGGCATTTTGCTGATGCCCCACATATCAGGCTTTATCAGACTTCCAATTATGTACTCGACACGGCAACTCAGGTGCTCCATGAGCAGGGATTTAATGTATATACCATCGGCCTGTTCCAGGAATACGAGCATATCACATCAGGCCATAGTATGTACCGGCCTGTGGGCCTTCTTAGGCGGTTGACCGCTGACATTGCCTCTTCTAGTGCAAACCATATCTCCGTGGGGGACGTGGGGGATTTGGCTTTTGCCTTTGGCAATGTTGCGGAGCATATACGTCAGGCGGGGGGTAGGTTTTTCTTCACATCCCCCTTATATGAGGATGGACAGTTAGTTCTTCGGGATTTTCCCGCTAATTTTTATTGGAATCAATACTTCTTTTCACAGCCCACCCAAGATTACAACCCCAGCTTGGCTGCTATGTCTATGGCCTTTGCTATGTCGGCTTTTCCTGCTGAGGGAAGTGGTAATCATAGAAATGCTCATAATCTTTTATCCCAAATTGGGTTTACTTGCATCAAGGCGAATTATTATTTTGCAAACGCCGCATCTCACCAGAACTCCATAGGAGCAGTGGCTGCTCACAGAGATATTGTAATCGGAGAAAATATCTACACTCTGATTGCCTTCGCCACAAGAGGCGCATTTTACAATGAGGAATGGGTCAGTAACGCCAGAATAGGCGAAAGAGGATATCATGCCGGATTCCATGATGCAGCGGATTTGGCCTATGATTTTCTTTCCAATTATATGTACACCCATAGCTGCGGTTTTAGGGACAATGTGATGATATGGATTACGGGTTTTGGACGTGGGGCCGGTGTTGCTAACATTCTTGCAGGACGGCTTGCTCGTCAATCTGGTACTGCTGATATTTTCCTTTCCCCTAATAATATTTATGCTTACACATTTGCAACCCCCAGTGTGGTTCCTACAGAACAGCTCACCGAACATAACTTTACCAACATCCATAATATCATTCACCCAAGTGACTTTTTCAGTCACTTGCCCATGAGCGGCTGGGGCTTTGAAAGATACGGCGCAACTCGCGTACTGCCGAATGTGGCCGACATATATATGATAAATTTCTTACAAGAACTGGGAACCCCACGAGCACTCGATTCTATAACCCTTGATTATATGCATATTCTTGATACTTTCATACCCGTGGATATTAACATGGGTTCCTTTCCAAACCGATTAGTCACAGATGCCTTTTCATATATTCACAGTGACTTTAATACCCAAAGCCCGCCGCAGTTTTTGGCCAATATATCACGGGCATTATCAGTAGGTTTTGACAACAGAGTTATGTATGCAGGCAATATTGAGGCATTTATGGGGCGTGTTTTATATCATGTTGCCGGTCATGGGCCTGAGCATGGGTACTGGATGGATGCATTCGATATTTTTTTATCGCAAGTTGCCTCCCCTACCCTACTTGACAATGCCCATCATACGTTCTTCGATGCTAGATTGCCTGCAAGGGATACCCCTTATAGGATAAGAAATATTGCCATCGACAGCATGATTCAAGCCGGGCTTGAGATAAATATGCAGGACGCTGCCGCACTATATGAAATCATAAACGCCCTGTTCACTACAGGTGAAGCAAGGGGATTAATGAGTATGCTTGCATTTGTAACCAATATTAATGTGCTGGGAAGTGCTCATTATCCCGAGTTTTATTTCGCATGGCTAATGAGCCTGGATAGTAATTATGGTGGTGAATATAGCAGCCTACCCTGTCAGCTAAATAGTGCCGACGAATCCGATTATCTGGTAAGGGTGGCTAGCAATAACAAACTAGGGGGCTCTGCCATTGGCGGAGGGTTTTACCTTGAGGGTGCAACTACAAGGGTGGTAGCAATTCCTTATGACGGCAGTTTTTTTTCTGGTTGGTATGAAAATAATAGGCATGTGTCGTCCGATTATGATTTCTGGTTTAGGGTTGACCGTGATGTGGAGCTTACAGCGCGTTTTGTGGATTCAGGCTATTTTGACTTTACAGCAATTTATTTATCAGTGACCTCTGGTCTTGTTTTCATTGGTCTTATACTTTTGCTACGCAAAGGAAGGCAATATCCTGACCACCTTCTATAAAGAACATCGTATGACTTTCCAATACGGAGCATTCTCTCGTTTGGAAACCGTTAAGAACAATAAAATCTCATGGGTATCACGAGAAGAAAACGGCGCAGTAATAGCCGGGTTTTTCAGACCATCGCCAATGTCAAGCCGACAGAAACAAGTTTGAGAAACTGCTCACAATCCTTGAATTTACGCATGTTGTCAAGCATCCCCTTTCTTGTGCTGTCATGGCAAGGCTATGCTACCCGTGTACTTTGCGTATGTTAGGCTACTGATAACAATATCATTCCCGTTGTCGCCTTCGTTCATTTTAAATGTCACTGTATTTTCCCCGGCTTTCAGCTTCAAAAACAGGGACATAGTTGACCATTCGCTATAAACTTGGACGGTTCTGCCTAATAATATTTGCTTACAATACTTGTCATTAACATACAGGCTAATTGATGGAAATACTTGTTTGCGATATTCTGTCAGCGCTTCCGGTGACGCGTCGTTAGCCCCTATAATCCCAGTTGTGTGATAATCAAAATTTACGATATATTCCCCTTCGGCTGGTGCAGCAACGGTAAATGAAAGATACGCGCCAATTTTAAACCCGCCAAGTCCAGTAATTTGCAAATCGCTGTTATTTTTGTACCTGTTATAGGTTCTTTTAACCAGGCCGTTTTCCATTTGACCGGTTGCACATATTATGTGGGTTGGTTCGCATGTCAAGTAAACTGGCATTAATTGCAATGTATAGCCATGTCTGCCATCTGGATAAACATGGCTGTTATCCGTACCTGCACCTGACACACTTGCCCACATTTTCATACCGTCGCCGCTTGTAAATTTTGGCAACATGTAAAACCATGCCAAGTTATCATCGGCTTTTGCTTGCATATGCTCCTCATGTATGCGGATCCAAGGCCCCCATGGGTATGATGCTTCATATAAATGCAGTGTACTTTCAATTATAGGCCGTTGAAAGGAATCGCTACTGAACAGCGTTTTAAAATACCGTTTCAGCCCATGATTATAGACAATGGAAGTTGTCCAGCCTTCGTCAAAAAAAGGCTTTGCCATGGACGAGTCTTTTACCCAAAACCTATCATCAGTAGCCAACTTTGCATCTTCTTCTGTCCTTATTAACCCAAAGGAGAGATACTCAAATTGGTTTTTAACATTGCCATTTCCGCTAGAAGTGTTCCACTCAAGCAATGCATCCCGGCTTATACGCGCCATGTTGTAGCCGCTTGGCAGAGTATCGGCGCGATGAGCAGTGTCCACCCATGCAAATACATATACATATTCTTGGGCGAGGTGTACATCAGGTGCAGTGCCGCCTCTGCCGTATTTAACGAATGTTACCTGCCCCCACCCTTTTGGGAAAAATGAATCTTCCCATGTGGGGCTGAGTGGCGTATCTATTTCACCTCTAAAGTTTTCCCATGTCCTGCCGCCGTCAAGTGAACGCGTCAAGTTGCTGTAGGCAAAACCCCAGTTGCCTGGCACTTGGCGAGAATAGATGACAATGTGGTACAAAACGCCATCAACCTCGTAAATATCCGTGGAATATGGGTGCGAAAATTTTTCTAAAACTTGTGTTTCCTCATTCAATATGTGAATATCTTGAGAATGAAGGTGCAAAAAATCTGTACTGCTCGTGGGGTGAACAATCCTGCGCCCATCGGTTATGTCTGCTACTGTTTCGGGATGCTCTGGGTTAAACGATGGTGGAAACATGGAAACAACAGCGTGGTGTTGATATGTTGTAACAAAAGCATCAGAATCAGTATTGTTGTTGCGCGGCTCTATCCCAAATCCGTCGTTATTCATTACATACAAGCTGTCGTTTGCCATCCAAGCGGATTGCCATGTATCGCCTCCGCCGGGTACTACTTGCGGCATGCCAAAACCAACCAACGTAATTTTATCAGATGTAGATTGACTATTCGTCATTTTGTTTCACCACTTCCATAGGTTTTTGAGCTTTCGCGTTGTGACTATAGACTACTGCCCAGGTAGATAGCGTGTCCTCAAGTTCTCCAAACCGTTCGTCAAAGTGTTCCCTGTACATGCCTCATCCCCCAGCATCATTATACCGGCCTTGTCCCGGGGTGGCAATGTTTTGTTCCGTGACATTTTCTTAATCATCCTATAAGGTAGACCAAGTAGGAAAGGCGGCGAGGGCGAAACTGGAATTGGTGAGGCAGAAAATAATTTAATATGTTCCCATGAAATAGGACACACAGTTGTCGTGTTTAATTTGATAGAATAGATTCCAAGGAGTGTGTGTTAAGAGTGGGGGCGGCGCAGCCGTCCACTTGATGCAATTTCATGCTTGACCGGTGACACAAATGCCCATAATTGGTGGATTGGAGGAAAACATATGAATGAGGCAATCATAAAAAGAGCAAGTGAGCTTATCAATTCCAGGACAGATTACATTGGTGATGGCATGGAGGGTTGGGCGATTTTATCGTTGATTGATGAAAACGGCTACCCAACATCTTCAACTATGACCATTTCAAAAGCAGACGGTATCAACTGGATTTCATTTTTGTCCGATACTAACGGGAGAAAGGCAAAACGGATAGCGTATTCAGATAAAGCCTGTGTTTGCCTTGCATCAAGGGAGTATCATATATCACTAACCGGTACAGTTGAAATTATTACCGACCCAGAAATCAAAAAGGAACACTGGCAAGAGGTAATTACGAACCATTATGGTTCCACATGTATAGACCCTGATTGGGCAGTTTTCCGCTTCACCACAGAAACATACAACCTTTTCTTTGCTTCTGATGACACAGAAGCAAAGGGCAGAATATAAAAACGGAGGAAAAAGTATGGCAAAAGTTGAACCTATTTTAGGGTTTGCCGGTGTAGCAAATCAAGCGATGGATTTGTATGTAAAGGCATTTGGGGCAAAAATTAAGACCAAAATTCTCTTTGCAGATGCAAACAAAAAGGATTATCAATGTACAGAAGACGAAAAAGACTTAGTTTATTACGCGGAAATAGCAATCGGCAGGCAAACAATCGCTTTAGGTGATAACGCAGATGCTGTTAAAAATGGCATAGTTGAGATTTCGGGGAATTCGTTTTCTATTGACCTCTTAGTGCATTTTGATTCTGATGAAGAATTAAAAACAGCTTATGGGTTATTATCTGATGGCGGAACGGTTACTACGCCGTTATGCAGTCAAACCTATTGCTCACTAACTTGTGCCATTGTCGACAGGTTTGGTGGCCGCTGGCAACTTATGAGCGGTTATAAAGGATAGGTAAGCACTGACCTAGCGGGCGGTATATGTATAGCGAAATACCCGAATAAATGTGGATAAATAGAAAAGCGGGCAACACACATAAACTGTGTTGCCCGCCACTAGTCTCTGCGGCTGAGAGGACTTGAACCTCCACACCCTTGCGGGCACATGGACCTGAACCATGCGCGTCTGCCATTCCGCCACAGCCGCAACTGTGTTTAGCAGTAGCCATTCTAATGTAGCGTGTCTTAGGTGTCAATAGCACAAAGCCAGTAAAGATTAGCATAATCGGAAGAAAAAATCCTTTGTCAAAATGACAAAAGCGACGGAAGCCTTAGAACCCAGGCATCGCAATTTTTATTAATCTGTGATTGGCCGGAAGAAATGTGCTATGATCCAAATCACTAAAATAATTTGAGATGATTGCATCAAGCCCGGTTTTTGCGTATTATCTGCGTAGTTAGCAATTCCCGGGAGGTACATATGTTTTATTTTCTATCACTACTAATGGGGATACTCATTTCTGTAATGATTGCTGTAAACGGCGGACTTACGAATGAGTATGGTGTTTATTCTGCTACGATTATTATTCATACTGTAGGGCTAATTCTCATAACAGCAGCAGTGCGTTATAAAAAAGAACGGTTTTTCCCGGGAAATATTCCTTGGTTCTTGTACCTGGGCGGGGCGATTGGGGTTTTTACCACAGTGGCCAATAACCTCTCTTTCGGGCGGATTAGCGTGTCCGCAATTCTTGCGCTGGGGCTTCTTGGGCAAAGTGTTACCGGGCTTGTTATAGATCAATTTGGACTTATGGGAATGCCCAAGCATCCTTTTACGAAAGACAAAATTCTTGGGCTTACTCTTATACTCGCCGGTATCGCATCCATGATAAATAGCTTTGAAATATTGGCTGTGGTGGTGTCCTTTCTTGCTGGGTTTGCAATAATTATGTCCCGGACCCTCAACGCAAAGCTGGCCAATGTAACCAGTGTAAGTGTCAGCACGTTCTATAATTATTTTGTGGGCCTTATTGTTGCTATTTTGGTGTTTGCGCTGTTGGGGCGCGGGGAAATAGTGTTGACGGAGTTTGCTCTTTCTCCAAGATGGTATATCTACTTAGGTGGTGCCCTTGGGGTTACAGTGGTTTTCCTTAGCAATATCGTTGTAGTGAAGATATCGGCATTTTATCTGACACTGCTGATATTTGTCGGCCAAGTATTTTCCGGGGTTCTTATTGACGCATTTATTTCCCAGGCAATATCCGTGAGGAATATTGTCGGTGGGGTATTAGTGGCTGTGGGGCTTAGTATTAATCTTGTGATTGACTATAAAAAACCGAAAGAAAGCCCCAAAGAAGCATAAGAGCTGTTGATAAAGCAGCCTACATTCGGGGCTTAGAGCTTAGGTTTTTTTGAGTTTCTTTGCTGCATCAAGCCATGTTACCGAAGTGCTATTGATATTTTATCTGTTTCTACTCTATAGGAATACTCATTTGAAATAAAACCCCACTGTCGGCGTTTTTTATTTCAAAGGCTATCTCCATCAAATCAAGTGCCTTTTTAGCTATAGTCAGCCCAAGACCGCTTCGTCCTTCGTCAGTGGTGCGGGCTTCGTCGGCGCGATAGAATGGCTCGTAAATTTTCGATATAATTCTTTCTGGTATTTCCGCATCTCCGTTCCATACCGTTAAGCGAACAAGTCCCGGTTCCTCTTTGGCGGCAATACGGATTTCCGCAAGCACGGTTGAATTTTGTGCGGCGTTCAATAAAACATTGGATAAAACCCTTGAAAATAATCTATCGTTCAACTCGCAGATTATATTATCTGCAACATCAATAGTCAGCAGTTGTTTTTTTGATTCAATAAGGCTTGAAAGCTGTTTCAAAACGCCTTCCACACACCGGAGCAGATTTACTGGTTCTTTTTCCAGTGAAGGTAAATCGCCACCCAGTTTGACAAGTTCTAATATCTCGGACACTAGTTTATTTTGTTCTTTTACGAGTTTTATACCTTCGCGAAGGTATACCGGATATTCTTCAGGTGTAATTACATCGCTTAGCATCCCCTCAAAAATCCCACCGACTGCCGTTATAGGTGTTTTTAGCTCGTGGGAAGCGGCAGAGAAGAAATGCCGCTGATTTTCCTTCATCTGTTTTACACGCTCGATTTCGGTTTCCAACTGATAAACTGTGGACTTTAATCTGGTGTACATAGCATATACATCTTTGGAAAGCTGCCCGATTTCATCGCCACGTTCTTTCGGCGGGTCAACAGGCAAGAGCTTCGACATCATGTGAGTGTCGGAAGACACCCTTTGTATCGGCCTGGCAATTTGTCGTGCGAAGATAAACGCTGCAAGCAAGCTGACAAGAGTAATAACACCAAAAACCCATACCGCCCCACCTAAAATCTCTCTATATATAGAAGTCCCTGAGTGTGAACCATCTACTTGTAGGTGCAAACCATTTCCTAAGGGGAGAAACGCAGCCTGTCGCATAATCTGATATCTCTGAGCAGGTAAATCATTGGTGTTGCCTGATATAACTTCAATACTTCCGTCTGGAGGTTCATTTATTCCAATGTTACCGGATATAATTTCTATATTTCCGTTTGGAAATTCATTTATTCCGATATGACCTGCAAATCCCTCGGTTTTAAATAAAATCTCTCCATCCTCGCTTATAAGACGTAGCTCAAAAGAAGTGTTCCATCTATGAAAATCTTCCGTTAGTGCAACGATTTCATCTGTTGGTTTTCCTTGGGTTTGTGCAACAAAACCCATTAAGGCTTCAGAAAACTGCCGTTGTTGGGTTAATGCGATGGTGGATTGTATCTGGCTAGAAAAAACAAAAAACATGCCACCGATGACGAATAATAAAATCAGCATAGTATATAAAAAGATTTTGCCGAAAATGCCAAAAAACCTTTTCTTAATCATCGTTTCCTGCCTCCAAACAATATCCAATGCCCTTGATTGTCCGTATAAGGCCGCAAGGGAGTTTGTCCCGAAGTTTTTTCATGCTGGCATGGATAATCCCTTCATTGCCATCAAAATCATAACCCCAAATACGTGTAAGCAGGGTTTCATGATTGATGATTTTCCTTGCGCTACGCCCAAACAATTCTAAAATTTCATACTCCTTTGGAGTAAGATTTATTTTTTCGCCGTCATATTCCGCAGTATAAGCCTCGGGAAACAATACAAGTTTACCCGCCTGTATTTCTTTTTTCAATGCCCCACTACGCCTAAGCAGAGCTTCAGCGCGTTTGACAAGTATCTGCATGGAAAAGGGCTTCGTCACATAATCGTCCGCTTGATTATTGAATGCTAGTAGTTGATTCTCGTCATCCGACAGCGCGGTCATCATCAGAACAGGTGTATCACGGATTTGCCGAAGTTCTTTCAATAGTTCCTGTCCGTTTGTACCAGGGAGCATAATATCAAGTATGATTAGTTGATATGTCTTATCGTAAAATAAACATAGCGCATCGTTGCCGTTTGCACAGGCATCTACAAGCCAGCCTTCTTTGCGTAAGAATTTACAAACCATATCTTGTATTCTCGTATCATCCTCAACGACTAAAATATTGATATTCAATCCTATCACCACCTCGCATGGCATTGTATAGCGAATTAAATGAGAAACAGTCCTGACCGAGCCGAAAATCGCGAACGCTTCAACGCGTTTTCGGCGACAGGCAGGACTGATTTCGAATTCACTATACCGCAGCAATCTAACTTTAATCTAACATAAAAGGAGCTACCATGTATTTAACATGACAGCTCCCAAGCACTTCATATTATACTAATACTATCTACCCAACCTACTATTCCGTACCCTATTGGCAAAAGCTTCATATTCTACCAGCCCTATGGCCTCTAATCCATCTACAAACCCATGGAAAGCTGTGATTGCTTCTGCTTCACTGGCTGACATAATAACCACATAAAGATCATTGTGGAACATTTCGCCCATTCTTGTGTATATCATCGAATAGTTATCAGGTGCTCCAGCATTTATGCCACCGGTTGCAAATGTGTCAAACCAATATGGCCCAAGATTGGCGTCTCTTACCGCTCCTCTTTCATCGTTCATGGCAATAGGGTCATCTTTCAAAATCCAGTAGGTATCCCATGGGGAACGGCCAACACTGGTTCCGATAATTTGATGGAACAATCTCAATCCAGTTTCTGCAGAAAACGCTTGGTCGGGTTCGCCGGCAAGCCATCTTTCTTGGAACTCCGGCCTCATGACAGGTATTCCACCTTCGAATTCCCACATGATACCTTCCACGCCGTTCATAACCGCAAAGTTATTTTCAGGGATGGTAAGATAATCAAAAAGCCTCATAGCCGCTTCGGGATTGGGAGCTGTTTCGGAAATCATAACAGAGCGAGTGCCTGGGCGACCGCCGACAGGTACAAGTCTGGGCCAGTGACGCTGATCCGGAGATACATAGAAGGGGACAGGCACAAAATGCATGTTCTCGGCATTTTCAATGCCTGCCTCTATATAGGTATTGTGGATTGTCCATGCCATCCACCATCCACCAAAGAAGGAAATTGTCCTTGGGTTGGCGACTTTGTTTGTTGTCCAAGTGCCTCTGTCAAGGATAAAGGCCTCCGGATCCAAGAGCCCTTCCCTATAAAGTCTGTTAAAGAATAGTACAATTTCAAGAGCCTGTGGTGACCTCACCCAGTATACGATTTCATCGTCTTCGGTTACATACCAGATATCATTCTCAACACCTGCGGCACCAAGTACGGTTTGGAATGGATTTTGCCATCCCTGGAGAAACCCGCCCATGGGCCATACGCTTGCGCCTTCGTGGTTGTATGGGAACAACTCCGCAAACTGAATCAGTACATCGTAGACATCATCCAAACTGTTAAGAGCCGGTGCGCCTACTGCCTCCCAAGCATCATTACGAACAATGAGGCCACTGCCCATACCGGGAGGATCTACACCTGGTGGAATCACGCCGAAATCTCTGGATAAGCTGTAGATATTGCCGTTTTCGGATCTAAGGAGCTCCAGGATATCGCCAAAAGCCGCCCGGATATTTGCGCCGTAAGAGTCAATCAAGCCGTCAAGAGGAAGGGCAATGCCTTCACTTACGATTCTGGTAAAGGTTACAGCATTGGGGCCTAGGATAATCTCTGGATAATCTCCCGCAGCCAAAAGCAGGTTAAGTCTTTCATTACCATCGCCAGAGGGGAATTCCCAGTTAATTCTGATGTTCAAATCCTCGTAAATCTGTTGTGACATGGGGTTGTTTTGCCAGATTGGGTCATCTTGGTCAAATTCACCAGCAACCGGACCGTGGGTATTGAAGATATGCAGATACACTGTCTCGGGCTCAGGGTCTGCCGGCGGTGCAGGGTCTGGCACCGGAGTTGCCTGCGCGGGTGGTTCTGGGGTTGCTGCCGATGGCTCGTCTTCACCGCGACAGGCATAAAGCATACTGGCAAGTAAAACCATGGTTAGTACTACAGCCAAATACTTGATAAGCTTTTTCATTTTTTGTCTCCTCCATTTCTTTTATAGAAAGTTATTGATACCTACTCCTTAACCGCCCCAACCATAATCCCCTTGACGAAGTACTTTTGCAAAAAGGGATATATAAGAACAATTGGGATAGTCGTAATAACGATAGTTGCCATTTGAATGGTTTGAGGGGTGGCCCTTTGGGCTCTTTCCGCCAAATCCCTCATATCACCACCTGGGGCAGCCATCACCAAGGCTTGCTGCTCCGTAAGTATTCGCACAAGCTCGTTTTGCAAGGTTGATAACCTAGCACCGCTTGTATATATAAAGGTGTCATACCAGGCATTCCACTGCCATACGGCAATAAATAAAGCAATTGTTGCAAGTACCGGCTTGGATATCGGTAGCACAATTCTTAGTAGCACAGTAAGCTCATTGGCACCGTCTACCCTTGCAGAGTCCTTAAGGGACTGAGGCAACTCTTCAAAAAACTGGCGCATAATCATTACATTCCAAACACCTAGTAAAGCGGGTATGATATATACACCAAAACTGTTCATAAGGCCTAGCTGCCGTATCAATATAAAATCGGGAATCATCCCTCCGCTAAAATACATAGTAAATACAAACAGAAAAATAATGCCCCGCCTAAAAACCAAATCTCTTTTTGAAAGCAAATAAGCCAACACCGCCGTAAAAGCAAGGCCTGCAATCGTACCGACCATTGTACGGGCGATACTCATCCCTGCGGCGTTAAGAAGCCCCCTCCGGCTAAAAACCTGTTCGTATGCCGCAAGTGAAAACCTGCGGGGCCAGAGATAAATCCCTCCCCGCAGGGCATCCACCCCATCGTTTAGTGATATGGCGATTATGTTGATAAAAGGATATAGAATCGTCAGTGAGAAAATAGTAACGACGATATAAATAACCCAAAGAAATATTTTTTCTCCACGCCCGATAATCATTAGAACAACCCCATCTTCAATACCCGCCGTGAAAACATATTGGCAAAGATAACCAATATCAGCCCCACAACACTCTTAACTAAGCCTACTGCAGCTGCATAGGAATACATAGCCATTTGCAATCCGTACCGGAAAATATAAGTATCTATAACTTCTATCCGTTGGAAATTGCGGGGATTGCGCAGGAAGAATTGCTGCTCAAACCCGGCGTTTAAGATATACCCCAGATTAAATATCAATAGAATGACTATAGTCGGTAAAATTGAAGGCAATGTAATGTATCTTATTTGTTTGAATTTACCCGCCCCATCAATAATAGCAGCTTCATACAAACCCTGATCAATTGATGTAATCGAGGCAATATATATTATCGATCCCCACCCAATGGATTTCCAAACATTGAGCCCAGTTATAGTGCCCCAAATCATACTTGCGTCTAAAAAATGCACGGGAGAATCAGTCAAACCAAGAGCCATCAAGACATTGTTTATCGGCCCTCCATCAATTGAAAACAAGGTCATAGCCATACCGGCCACAACGACCCAGGAGATAAAATGCGGCAGATATGAAATCGTCTGTATAACTCGCTTATAAATAAGATTGCGCATTTCACATATCATAATAGCCAAGGTAATTGATAAAGTTGTAACAAAAATCAGGCTAAGGGTACTCATAGCCAGGGTGTTAACCATAACCCGGTTAAAGCTAGGGGATCTGAAAAACATTTCGAAATATCTAAGGCCCACCCATTCGCTGCCCATAATGCCCCTTCTAAAAGAGAAATTCCTAAAGGCTATGGTCACACCGTACATGGGGTAATACCTAAAGATAAAGAGATAAGCGAGGAAGGGCAGCAAGGCAAGCAAATGAAATTTCTGCTTTTTTACCCTGTTAAAAAAAATTTTCCGTCTCAATGTCATTGACATCCAATTTCCCTCCGATTGACCTCGCCACATTAATTAACTAGCTTAATTAATATGTGACGCTAGACCATTCACAATGAAAGATATTTTTTGTTGACATTCTACACAACATAAATCTAATGTCAAGAGCATTGCTTGGCAAAATTTTATATTTTATGATATATATATAGCATGTAATTTGAAATAGACTCCCTTTTCCCTTCCTCTATTGACAATACTAACGCGCAAAATATAATAAATATACTTAAGGAATGGTGGTGGATAAAAATATGGCATCCTATGTGGCATCCCACTTAAAAGATATGAATCGCTATGCTGTATATAATCTTATCAACGAATTGGAGTTTACATCCCGGGCAGAGATATCTAAGCGTACTGGTATAAGTGCTCCCACAGTTATTAAGATTGTATCGTTCCTGATAGAAGCCGGCCTTGTATTGGAGTTAGGCGATGGAGAATCATCTGTGGGGCGAAAGCCTCAGATGCTTACCCTCAACAAAAACAAACTATATTCTGCTGTATTTTTTTTGGAAGGTGAGATTCTTACTATCAGTGTCGTGGATATTGTGGGGCAGATAAAATATATCAAAACCCTGAAATGCGAGCCTGATTTTGGCAAAATAATGGAAAAAATATCCATAGGACTAGTAGATGGCCTCTTTGCCGAAGCAGGCATTCCTTTGGAAAAGCTTTTGGGGATAGGGGTCGCTCTTCCTGGTATCTATGATATCAATGCTCAAACAATAACTGCTGCGCCAATGATTGGTGTACGCAAGCCGGTGTTTTTGGGGGAAATGATTCGTGGAATGGAAAGTAAATATGGTGTACAGGTCTTAGTAGAAAACGATGCCAACTGTCAATGCTATGGAGAGTTTAAAGTTGCAAAAATGCCCAAGAACAGCGACCTTTTGCTGATATCTCTAGGTACTGGCCTTGGAGCGGGCTTGATTTTAGATGGAAAGCTTAGACATGGGGCTAATTTCATGTGCGGTGAAATCGGTTATATTTCATTCCATGACGATTATGTCCCAGGCCGGGGCAATCCGGGCTGGCTGGAGAAGCAAATCAGCCACCAGGCCCTGGAAGAAAAATTTGGTGTTTCATATGGGATGGACACAGCTCATATCCCCTCTAAGAATCTGAATGAAGCCACGGAATATGTCGGTAGGCATTTAGCATTATGTATCTCTAATATTGCCGTAACTTTGGACTGTACCAATGTACGCCTTTGCGGCTTGACCGTAGATTTCCTAGGGGATGGATTGATAGATTGCGTCAATAAAAATCTTGAGTATATGTGTGATAACAAAATCGATGTGCAAAAGCAATACAGTGCCGACATAGGTTCTATCGGCATTTCCGCAATGCTCACAGAAAAATATATTGTCCAAGTCTTGATGGAAAAGGAGCAGTTGTTGGGATGACATCAAGAGAAAGATTAATGGCTGTTCTCAGAGGGGGCGAAGCAGACAGGCTACCATGGTCACCCTGTATTGATAGTTATTTTACGGATTCTCTTCCAACTAGTCATGGCGGCAATCGCCCTGATGTGGTAGATGCTTTTCGGATGATTGGCGCGGATATTATGGAGCGACATGTACCAGCCGCCAATGCAAATTGGAAAAACACTGAGCATGAGCATATCCAAGATGGGAACAAACATATCTGGCGCATCACCACCCCAGTAGGAAGTCTAGAGCAGATTTCCGCAAGCGCGGGAAATACAAGAAGTGTAACAAAGCACTTAGTTAATTCCATTGAGGATTTGAAGGTAATGACATATATCTTCGAGAGAATCGAATGCGCCCCGGATTATACATACATACAGGAGCTTAATAAACGTATCGGCCCGGACGGGATTGTAACCGTTTCGGCAGAGGCGTCCCCTATAAAAGTAATAATGGAGCTATGCGCCGGTCTTGAAAATACAGCTTTTTTGCTTTGTGATTATCAAGATGAGGTTGAGGCATTGATTGAGTTGATTCACCAACGCAACATGGAGCGACTTAAATTTCTTATTGATTCACCGGCAGAAGTTATAATCGCATATGAGGACACCTCTACTACTGTCTTGTCAGAACATTGGTATCGGAAATATTCCAGCCCGTATATTAATGCTTACGCTGATATGGTCAGCAAAAGTGGGAAATTATTTATCACCCATATGTGCGGGAAACTTAAAGGGTTTGCGGATTTGATAAAACAAGACCGAATGCATGGGATAGACTCGGTATGTCCGCCGGATACAGGGGATATGTGGGCCCATGAAGCCCTTGAGTTATTGCCTGGGAAATTAATTATCGGCGGGATTGACCCGGTTGCTTTGTGTAATATGACTGCCGATGAAACTGAGGAGTATGTAACAAGGATTATCAAAGCAACTGCTCCGTGGAAGAATTTTATTTTGTCTACAGGGGATGCGGTAGCTTATGGTACACCTTTGGGAAACTTGAGACGGGTTACAAAAATTGTAACGGGCTAACCACTGGTTTTGATGATAATGGAAAAACCGGAAACGTAACACATTAACAAAAACAGGAGGACAAGATGGGATTCTACTACGATAGATACACAGATGAAAGGGCGGCAGATAACAATATCTTCCGCAGCATTACCCCGGAATCAAAGGCGGTCCCTACCTTTGAAGAGATAAAGCATTTGCTGCCCAAGCCATATTGGCAAGGTAACGATGACACCATCAACTGCTACTGGAAAGCCTGGGAACTGGCCTTCAAAAACATAGGAACACCCACGGCGGAAAATGGATTTGTATCCAATTACTTAAAGACCTGCTTCAACGAATGTCTCTTTATGTGGGACTCGGTATTTGCCCTGATGTTTGGGAAATATGGCCGCAAAGCCTTCAACTTCCAAAAAACCTTGGACAATCTCTATTGCAAGCAGCATGTAGACGGCTTTATCTGCCGCGAAATTGCCGAAAATGACGGCACTGACCGCTTTCATCGCCATGACCCCTCAAGCACCGGCCCCAATGTAATGCCATGGTCCGAATGGGAGTATTACCTGCTGGTTTCTGACAAGGAAAGACTGAATCAGGTTTATCCTGTTTTAGCAGCCTATCATAATTGGCTAAAGGCTTGGCGCACCTGGCCGGATGGCTCCTATTGGAGCTCCGGTTGGGGGACTGGAATGGACAACCAGCCTAGGCCAAAACCCGGCGATCATCCTGAGTTTTATCATGGGCATATGACTTGGGTGGATGCATGTTTGCAAATGATTTTTTCCGCAAAAACCTTGGTAAAAATGGCCAAAGCCCTCAACCGTGAAGAGGAAGCCGCATCATTTGAGGAAGAAGCCAGAGCCCTGACCCTCTATGTAAACGAACAGCTGTGGAACAAAGATAGCTATTTTGACTTATATTCCGATGGAACTCTCTCAAATGTCAGGACCATTGGGGTTTATTGGGCACTCCTAGCCGACATCGTCCCGGCTGATAGGCTTGACGCATTTGTGGCAAGTCTGGAAGACCCAAAGCGGTATAACCGCACTCATCGTGTGCCTTCTATGCCTGCGGATTCCCCAAGTTATTGCCCGGAAGGGAATTACTGGCGTGGGGGAGTATGGGTGTTTACAAATTACATGCTACTACGGGGACTTACCAACACAGGCTATGATACCCTGGCATATGAAATTGCCCTCAACCATGTAAGCAATGTTGTAAAGGTTTTCAATGAGACAGGCACCATATGGGAAAATTACTCCCCCGAGGCTGTAAAGCAAGGCAACCCTGCATTACCTGATTTTGTCGGTGCCGGCGGCATCTCGCCTATTGCCGTATTATTTGAATATATCTTTGGGATACGCGCCTCTGCTCACGAAAATATGCTTGTATGGGATGTACGGCGGCTGGAAGCCCATGGGGTAGATAATTACCCATTTGGGATATCCGGAGTGTTGAACCTAGCCTGCAAGACACGCCAATCCGAATCTGAAGAGCCCGAAATAGCCATCACATCCAACATTCCCTTGGATGTGATGGTCAAGTGGAATAATGGCACGCAATCAAAAATCATCAAGCTCCGACCAAATTCAGACTAAAGCCCCTGTCATTGCGAGTGAAGCGAAGCAATCCGGTACCCATACGATTTCTGGATTGCTTCGTCGCTTCGCTCCTCGCAATGACGATTAGGAGATTTTGTCTACAACCTACATCAGACTGCTGCTTATAGTGAAATAATTCGAAATCGGTCTCGCTTGTCGCGGCAAAATCGCCCTAAAACGCCTTATTTCGGCGTTTCAGGGTGCCGCTCGGGCGAGACTGTTTCTCATTGATTTCACTATAACTAAAAATGCAGCACCAACTGGCATGAATCCAATATTTCTTTAATCTCCTTTATCTTAAACTCCGCCGCAGGCACTTCACCCGGTAGGTATCGTTTGTCGTGATTAAATCTGCCGAAGTAAAGGCCTTTAAAAATCTTTTGCAATTCTAGAAGCTCAAAGAGCCGGATTGTTTTGGTTTCCCCGGCTGCTTCTACATTTATATCTTTTGTGATATCCGCCTGAAGGCTTAAGCTCTTTTCAAAGCGTCCCTCTTTGTAAACATCAATGTTTACATTAGCCTTGTAATTATGATTTGCAAAGGGGGTATTCCTGACATACACAGGGTTTGTGATTGCTACATTACCGGCAAAATCATAACATTTTGCCAATATAAAACCCTCCTGTGGCAGGCGCAGAGCTTCCTTGAGGGTAGGGTTGCGCTCATGGATGTTTAGCTCCTTATAGACATTGCCGTTTGCGATAATTTGCATCCTTGAAATAGGTGCCTCATAGCAAGGGATGGCTTCAAGCTCTACCAACACAGGAGCATTGGGCTCCCAAGGTAAAATTGCACCAGGGGACTTGCCGTTTACTCGCAAAAATAAAAGGGGGCCGGAGGAAACCAGATTTTTTCCGGCTTTTACTCCTTTGCATAAGGCGTCTACGTCAAAGCTCCCACAACCTACATATGTTTTAAACTCAAGGTGGCGGCCTGGAATAGTGTCAAAGGCAGCATCAGTTTCTGCAACCCCCGGCAGGAAATAACCGTTTTTTAGCGCATCAAACCAAAGTGCCTGGTAATAAGTATGGTCACTTTGATATCCCATGATAACCATTGCGTCAATAGAACCGGCCAGCAGCTCAAAACCCAAGGTTGCGGCTATATTGGTGACAAACTCCCCATTGTCATGCCACCACCAACTGGTGGGATGAGCACTGATTGCGACGGAGTTTGCGCATTTCTCTTTTTCCAGGGCTTTGTATATATAGTCGATTTCATAGGTCGGCTCAGGGCCCTTTTTTTCAAAGAGCCATGGATCAAAGGAATGGTCAAAATAACGGCTAAAGGGTGGCCGCTGTTCATAATTCATCATAAAAACATGACCATACCGGCATTTTATGATTTCATTTCCGATACAAAGCTTAAAATCCTCGCCGCTTATATCTTGGATTTCTTCTGCAAAGCGTTCGGCATAAGGTGCCTTTGGGGGCATACCATTGATATATTCCAGATGAGTTTCATTATCATAGGGCGAACCGGCGAAAAAGAAATTAAACCCCTCGCCTCGCATGACAGTTGACGCCGATAAGAGATTACCAGTTGTAAGCCTCGAGTCTCTGGAAACATGAGAATGGGCATCAAAGGAATACAGTCCCCTACCCCTTACAATTGGAGTCAAAGCAATATCTAGGATTTGGTCTTTGTCCAGGATTTCTATCCGGCTCCGATATGGCGTATACAGCTTGCCACGAGTAACAGTGACATCGTAAAACCCAGAGGCAAGGCCAAAGGTATGCTCGCCGCAACAGTAGACCGTTTCTACAGTCTGGGCAGTACCGGAGTTACAGCTTTGCACTGTGATTTTACAATATTCATTTACGGAAATTATCAGCTTCATGCTTCTAAGCCATGAAGAGCCGGTAATATAAGATGGGGATAATACACACCTTTTTTACAGGAGAATCCAAACCGGGCAACCCCTGTATGAGCGTAATTGAACCCGGAAATCGGAAATATTCTTACACCAAGCAAAAAGCTTGTAAGTACCCCAAGGGATCCCCCATGGGCAAAGATAATCACAGAAAGGTCTTTGGCCTTTTCGTCAGGGACAAAGCCGCCATGCATTGGATGTATGCCTATTTTGGCCATTTCCGACAAAAAGGCAGGAACGATTCTTACATACATATCCAAGAACCCCTCCCCAATTTCCGATGCCCAGGATTGTTCCGCATAAGAGTCCACTTGAGAGCGCATTAGCTCTTCCCACTCCTCGTCCGGAAGGCGGCGATATTCTTCTTTGGGTAGCCATTCATGTATAAAGGGCATAATTTGTATGTCCAATTCCCGCCCGGCTAAGGTGATTTCTGCCGTCTGAAGGGCGCGGCCAAAGGGTGACGAGTATGCAATGTCGAATTTTTCGTTCTTAAGAGCTTCTGCCGTGGCCTGGGCCTGTGCAATGCCATGGGGTGATAAACAGCCCGTAACAGGGCTCTCGGGACATATAAAGGGGTCCCCGGCTATTTCGCCATGTCTTACTAGTGTGAGTTTCATTTTTATTCCTTTCCGCCCGTTGAGGGCAACGTCAGATATCATTGAAACCTTGTGTCGCATTATGGAACTGTTTATACTGGCTTAGCAATGACTCGTCAAGCTATACAAAAAAGAAGGAGCTAAAAGCCATGGAGAAAATAATCAACATTGACCAACTCACCCTCGGTGTATGCTACTACCCGGAGCATTGGCCCGAAAACTTATGGGAATCTGATCTTGAAAGAATGCTTACGGCCGGCATCAAGGTAATACGCATTGCCGAATTTGCGTGGAGTGAGTTCGAACCCACCGAGAGCGTATTCGGTGGTGGGCTCTTTGACCGCTTTATGGACCTTGTAGCAAAAACAAAGATGAAGGTAATCTTTTGTACACCAACAGCAACCCCACCCGCGTGGATGAGCCAAAAATACCCTGAAATCCTAAACGCCACCAGTGAAGGCGTTCTCTTAAGGCACGGACTCAGGAAGCACTACAACTACAACTCCGAGGTCTTTAGAGACAAGACACGCTTGATTGTCAGCCACCTGGCAAAGCACTTTGGAAAACATCCTTCGATTATAGGCTGGCAGCTGGACAACGAGTTTAACTGGGGGATAGATGAGTATTACTCTGAGGCAGATCATGTTCAATTTCGCGTTTTCCTAAAAGATAAGTATGGCTGTCTTGATATGCTCAACAAGGCATGGGGCAATGTGTTCTGGAACCAATCCTATACCTGCTGGGAAGAGATATATCTACAGAGGCCAAATGTTAAAAATCAACCTAATCCTCACATGGCACTGGACTCAAAGCGATTTTTCTCATGGAGCACGATACGCTATTGCAAGCTTCAATATGATATCCTGCGCTCATACCTGACTGGCGATATCTTTATCACATCCAATGGTATCTTTGACCACATAGACCATGTAGAACTTACAAAGCAGGGCCTCGATTTTATAACCCACAACCATTATCCATCCTTTGGCCTTAATAACTTGATTTCGACACCAGAGGAGAACCCGCTTCTTGACAGGACATCCAGCTTCGGCCTAGCGAAGCTCCGCGCCGTTTCACCAGTTTTTGGCGTCATGGAACAGCAATCCGGAGCTGGAGGGTGGCTTAGTGAGCATTACCAGCCTGCGCCAAAGCCCGGCCAGATGAGACTTTGGACCTTCCAAGCCATTGGGCATGGTGCTGACTTTATTAGCTATTTCAGGTGGCGGACATGTACCTTTGGGACAGAGATGTATTGGCACGGCATTTTGGATTATGACAACAGGGATAACCGCCGCATAAAGGAGCTGTGGCAGATTTCTGCGGATATCAATAAAATACAAGATATCACCGGTGGGCGGTATGAGGCAGAGGTCGGCCTAGTTTATAATTATGATAATCTATGGGATGGGGAGCTTGATATGTGGCACGGGCCCCTTAGAGAAATTTCTGACCGCAGCTGGTTTGTAGCCTTTCAGGAAATGCACATCCCTTTTGATTATGTAAACATCAAGCATGATAGGGTGATGCTTTCAAAATACAAGCTTCTTGTATACCCGCATGCCACCGTTCTTACACAAGAGGACGCATATTTTCTAAAGCAATATGTCGAGTCAGGTGGGATTTTGATTACAGGAACACGAAGCGGATACAAAAACGAAAACGCTCACTGCCGCATGGAGCCTATGCCCGGCCCCCTTGCCGACCTCTTTGGCATTACCGTAGATGACTTTACATGCCTCGGATATCTAGAGCAAGACAGCACCGCTACATGGGATTCAGATATCATTGACACGATTAGGTTCAACGATATTATTTCACCCACGACTGCTAATGTCCTCGCCAGGTATAACCAAGATTACTACAAGGATACACCGGCACTGACCGTAAACAGTTATGGAAAGGGAAAAGCGTACTACCTTGGCTCTGCCTTTAACGTCAAAACCGCAAAACTGCTACTTAATAAAATCGGCATAAAACAGGCATACGTTGACATAATAGAAGTCCCCGAATGCTGTGAGATAATGGTGCGGAAAAACAAGGACTCAAGGTTTATGTTTGTCCTCAATTATTCGGCTTCGCCTGTTACCGCCAACATAAAAATAAAAGCAAAATCCCTGCTTTGTGATAAAATAGCAGAAGGAGAGCATGAGCTGGAGCCATTTGGCGTCCTAGTATTAGAGTTGTAGCATCCCAAGTGGATGCACAAAGAGAGGATGATTGAACATATGAGCAAAAAACTACCGCCGGGCTGGGGTCATGAGCAACCGTTGACCAACACCAGATTACCATTGGCACTACAAATGTTTTCGGTTGCGGAGCAGATGGCAAAGGATATGGTCGGCACGCTAAAACTCGTAAAGGAAGCGGGCTACGACGGGGTCGAGTTTTATGGTGGGCTGCACTGGGTAGCGCAGGATATTCGCCTTGCTCTTAACATAGCTGGCTTGCAAATTGCAGGCTGGCACACCCCATGGGAGCATTTGTCCCCAAACAATATCTACGCCACCATCAGTTATAACAAGGTACTTGGCAATCAGTTTCTAATAGTGCCCTGGCGAGAAGACGAAGTCCTTGACACCCGGGAAGCCTGCCTTACCTTTGCCAAAGAGCTGACCTGGGTATCAGATGTTCTGGGGCAACATGGCATGGTTACAGGCTATCATAATCATGGCAAAGAGTTTGTACCTACCAGCGACACAGGCGAGTTGCCCTGGGACATCATAGCCCAAAACACCCCCTCCAATGTTATCATGCAGCTGGATATCGGTAATGGCCTGCTAGTTTACGATGATATGCTGGACATGCTAAAAAAATATCCTGGGCGCGGCGGCACCGTCCATATGAAACCCAACATCAATACCTTTTTCGACGACGCACAATGTACAATAAACTGGGATGAGTATTTTAGTATTTGCCGCAAGGAAGCCGGCGTACGCTGGTATATTGTGGAGTATGTAAACCCTGACCGCCATCCCAATGACCCAGCAGGCGCAATCAAAGCTGCCGCCAAGTGGTTTATGGACCGCGGCGGACGTTAGGACCTGTAAACATATATAAAAAGGCCGGACAATGCGCATGTGCGATATTATCCGGCCTTTTTATTATGCTAAGAAACTGCGTTCGCAATTTCGCTGCAGCCTGTCGGAGAGAAAAGCGGCGGAGCCGTTTTGTTCTGGCATGAATTTTTCTATTTAATCTTGGTATTGTGAGCAAAGCAACCAGTTGTTATCCTATGACTGCGAGGCTCGACATTATAAAAAGGTGGTTTTGCCATGAGTAAATCAAGTACACAGCTAGCCGATTGGGCTGTCAGAAAAATCGAATCGGAATATGCCAATGATATATGCCTGCTTCTCGAACACAATGCCCTTAAACTCGAAAGAGATATGGGAGACAAGACCTTTAGCTTCTACATCCCGGCAACCAACAGGGCCAACGGCCTCGCCAAGACATTTATTATCGGCGGAATCGGCTATGACCTATTCCCCATGTCCTGGGAAACTATCGAGAGCATGGCAGATGTAAAGCATTACAACACAACCTGCCTAGGCAATGCCCAAATCCTCTGGGCCCGAAGGGACGAGGATAGGCAAAGATTTGAAAGCCTCCAAGCACGTTTGAAAGCAAACCTGCAAAACCCGCAATATATGCTGGAACGAGGAAAGAAGTGGCTGGGTACCGTAGTAGAAATTTTCCAAGATACCCTGTTCGAAGAGAGAGTTTACAAAGTCCGTGAAAACGCCAGTTATATTTGCGATTTACTGGCAATCGCAGTTGCATTTGCCAACCGACAATATTTCCCCCATGGGCAAACAAATCAGCTTAAGGAAATTGCAAACATGAAAAATATACCCAATAACTTTGCGGGTCTGTATGGAGATATAATTGCCGAATCCTGTCCAGATGCGCAAAAACGGCTATGTTATAAGCTGATAAAAAGCACTAAGTCCTTCTACGAGAATCTGGAGAAACCGATTGCCAGCACCGGTTCACCGGACTTTACCGAGCTTGCAAACTGGTATCAGGAGCTATGTTACACTTGGCGAAGGGTTTATCATTGGTGTAATGAGAACGACCCAATCAACGCCTATATCTGGTGCGGTATGCTCCAAGATGAAGTCGGACAATGGGGAAAGAAATTCGGCATAGTCGATATTGATATCATGAGCTCCTATGACGCCAATAATCTTGATGCTTTACACAAGCGCGCGGAAATAGTTGAGCAAAGCTTCCGCAAAGCAATAGAAAATAATGGGGTTGTAATTGACGAGTACAACACCATCGAGGAGTTTTTGAAGGCAAATTAGAGGGGTATGTATTATGAAATATAAGAATGCCTCCGATGTTCTCCCAGAAAACTTACTCAAGGAAGTGCAAAAATACGCCGCAGGGGAGACCTTATATTTTCCAAAGAACAGCCAGAGGCTCAAATGGGGAGAAAAAACAGGTGCTCGGGTATTTTTCGCAGAGCGCAATAATGAAATACGACAAAAGTATCTGCAAAAGATGTCTATAGAGCATCTGGCTGATGAGTATTGTTTATCGATTGATACGATTAGGAAAATTGTGTTTGTGTGAGGTTATGCAAAGGGGGGCCATCTCGTTAAGCATTTTTATGAATAATTATGCACATGCCTCGTCAACATAAAAGCGTTGAGGAGCGAAGCGATGAAGCAATCCAGCAAATCAAACCTTTTGGATTGCTTCGCTTTGCTCGCAATGACAGACTTTGCATAGATATTCATGGTTTTTGCTTAGCAAGACAGCCCCCTACCTATTATGCGCTGACATGCAAATAGCCATTTTCTATGAATAGAGTACTTGCTCATTCGTGTAATACGTAATCTTAGAAACAACTCTTTTGATAATTATTTTATGGCCTGTTTCGGTTTCACGTATAGTTTTATTATGGACCTTCAAAAAACTCCGCTCTTCCCCCGAAATAGCATCCGGAGTTATTTTCCTAATAGAGTCAATGGCATTTTTAAGAACCACTTCTATCGAACCATACAATGTCGCCAACACGTCCTCAGGAATCTTACCTATTAGTGAATGGGGCGAAATCCGGGCTGCCCATAGTACCTCATCCGCATATGCATTTCCGATACCTTTTAATATCTTTTGATCAATTAAGAAAGCCTTTACATTCGAACGTGGCTTTTTCCGAGCAGCACTCAAGAAGTATTCAAGACTAAACTTTGTATCGAAGACATCCGGCACATTACTTGGAGTAGGCATATATTTGACTGTACATAAACTGCCCATATCGCTAAACAAAAGAGATTCCTGCTCAAAATCAAAGGAAAAAATCTTAAAATTTGTTCCAGCCATCTTTTCCCGGGGGAGGATAGCCATTTTGCCGCTTAACATTAGATGAGTAGCAACGGTTTTTTGGCCGCCAAAATCAAAATAAAGTTCTTTACCGATACGTGAAATATCCAACAGCTCACAGCCATGGAGCTCATTTATGGAAGAATTTGCGGGCATAGTAACTTTCATTGGATTAAACACGTTGGTTCCAATTAAGCGTGCTGACTTCAACCGCTTTAGGAGGTTGGTTTTGAAAACTTCCAAATCAGGCAATTCAGGCATCTTTTTCAGCTCCCTTATAATATCACTACATATGGATTTTTTGTGCAAAATATGCAATTAACAGTCAACTTAAAATATCCGCTCCTTGAGACGCTTGATAAAATATGAGAAGTTTTCAAAGCTGATTTCCGGATGAGGCAAGTGGTCTAGTGACGGGATATATCCGCTACACATAAACATTTCCACGACCCGGTCAAGCTCATCGTCGATTTCCTTTTCCCCCATCGTAAGCATGCGCTTATCTATTCCGCCATGCAAACACATTTCCGGGAACTGTTTTTTTATTGCAATAATATCACAACCAGCCTGCACTTCGAAGGGCAGAACCAAATTTATGCCCGCCTCTTTGAGTAGGGGCATCATAACGTCCATATTGCCGTCTGTATCTACCGAGACAATGGGTATGCCTTTTGCCTTGGCAAAATCCACGATTTTACGGTAATTAGGCAGCATAAACTCTCTAAACATTGCCGGTGAAATCAGTGGCCCATGCTTGCCGGACATATCTTCCCATATATGAATATGGTCGATTTGCACATCCGCAAGGACCTTTTCGTAAATACTAAGCCAAAAATCTGTAAGATAATCCATTATGTCATGTACTAGCTCCGGCTCATCATAAAAGTTGACCAACAGGTCTTCCACACCCATTAAGTCCCGAGCAGTACCGAATAGCCCATATGGATACTCACCGATTTGCACCGCCGCGTCCCGTAATTTCATACCGGTAATTACATCATGCCAGTTCTTAGGAAAACGCTCAGGGGAGTTGGGGTCTAGCCGGGTTTCTTTAATCTCTTCCCAGTCTTTACGGGATTTTACCGGGTAATCAGTATACATAGGAATTGTGGAATGACCTTTTTTTTCGATATAGGTGATGCCTTTGGTATCCCGGACTGTGCGTTTTTCACCATCGTCCTTTAGTACAATCCAATCAAATGCCGGAGAGAAACCAAGGTTTACTGGTAATGTCTCGAAGCCGGTATCAAAGCCAAAGGGAGCCTTCCAATCATCGCCAGCTAAACCTTCGTTTTTCCAGCGTTGAAGGGTTTCATACCATGGCCCAAACATAAACCAAAATGGCTGCCGGTCAATGTCCTGGTTGAGACAGGTACGAATCATTCTTTCCCGATTTGCAAGGGATAGGTTTCGATTGATTGTTCCCATATTATACACACCCCCTATATTGCATTACATAATTAATCTGAACTTTCTGACATTAGAACGATACGCACCAATACTAGGATGTTATTTGTGAAGGGCTGAAATAACGTCACCAATTACTATTTTGTACGTTGCGCCCAAAGTGTTTTAAATGCGCGAGAGCTATTTGAAGTATTTAAGTGAGAGATTATTTTACGCGCACACTCGTCCGTTGTATTGACATGGGTGTCAACGGTAATGTCATACGTTTTATCTTTTGGACAAAGATAATCCAACTGCCCAACAGCCATCCCGATTTCTCTATCCCCACGAGCAAGCTCCCGCCGAGCTAATTCATCTTTCGGGCAAGTAACGTGTACAAAAAGAACAGGGCTTTCGTGCAATAACTCCACCATAATATCAAGCCATTCTTCATCATCCAAGACCGTATCAACTACGACATTGCATCCCCTATCGGAATACAACTTTATAACATGATAATAATTGGCAAGAGATTCCTCCCATATCGGCTCATTTTCTGCCGTGTCGTTTATGAAGCCATTGAATTTTTCGGGCAACATAAATGTGAATGTGTCCTCGTT
>WQVF01000025.1 GCA_009781725.1 Defluviitaleaceae bacterium | reverse complement strand
TTTGGTGAATAGCAGTATTAATCCCTTCGGTATGAGAATAACTGTGACCAGTGGTCACTTGTATCATGCCCGCGCTATAATAAGAATCGAAGGTGGTACAGGGTCGATAACTAGTGGCCCGCTAACATTTAGGACGCCGGGCGGAGGTGGGTCAAATCCGACGTCATCACCGCCACCTGGCGGGTCCACGGCCACACCGCCACCCGGTGGTGGGTCAACATCCACACCACCCCCAGGCGGGTCAACCCCCACCCCGACTCCAGGGCCGCCACACTTGCGTTTTAGCTCCAACATGGCACCATGGAACGGGTCAGAATGGAGAGTCTCTGCCGTACCAGGCACAATCGCGTCAATTGTGGATGCAAGTCAAAATTGGACAGTGACTCAAACCACCGGCACAGGGAGCTGGTTGGATGTAGAGTGGTCCGGAGAGCCGGGAACCCCACTTGTACTCCGTGTTACACAGCCTAACCGCACGGGCAATATCCGCGAGGCAACTGTTACCGTTAGGTCAGGGAACTTGTCTCGGAACCTTGAAATAGTGCAACTGCCCGCGCCGGTTGCTATAAGAGGTACAAGGGTAATTGAGAGTTTTGGCAGAGACGGATATGTTGATGTTAGCGGCGCAACAGCTACAACTATACGATATCCTAGCAGGGGCAGTGCAAGTTACCCGATATGGTATTTTGTCCATCTAGAATATAATGTTTTTGCCATCAGAAATAACACAACAAGGGGTTATTTTACAGAAACCGGTGGGCAATTGAGCCATGAAGCAAATCTTAACGGACTCGGGTCTGCCAGTTATAATATCAGGCAACGCTGGCTCCTAATACCGCAAGCTAATGGCACATACAGAATCCGTAGTGCCTCAGCGGATACTTTGTATGTTGAGGATGGGGTCTTTAATGTAACGCTCGCAACTCGAAATACCAGCGACAATTGGCAATCATGGCGAATAGGATATATTTGGCATCATCACCGAAACTACTTCGGTGCTGATTACAACTGGGTTGGATTTTGGCCAGGGAGGATTAATATTCGGCCTGAGGCACTTGTGACGTCGGGTGCGTCGGATTTTTACGCTGCTGTGGCTACGGCACAAAGTACTTGGGGAGCTGCATTGGGCATAACTTCATTATTCAACGATGTAGAAAGCCGGACTGATGCAAACATTAGGGTATATTGGTGTACACCAACTCAATTCCAACGTGAAGCCGGGCTGATGTATCTTCCAGATGAAAGATATGGTGCGACTTCTATTACCCCAAGACGTCGAGGAATAAGTTACGGGAGAGAATTTGTGACCACAATCAATGCAGGAGGTGCCACGCGAAATGTATATAGACTAGTTGGCACTGATAACCTAGCAATGATAGCAGGTGTATGGTCACACCATGGGTCACGTGGTGTTAATTTAGCCCCATTTGTTACTACCCATGAACTAGGCCATGCACTGGGATATATAGGACACTCTCCCAATTCGGGTGATGTTATGAGGCGTGTAATAGAGCGTTGGCAGACTCCGGATTCAATCCTAAGACCTGCCGAGATAGAGCATCTACGGCAAATCTATCGAAGATTCAGATGATAGCTCTATTACATGAAACTAAAACCGATTGGATTAATGAAGGGAGTCGACTAAAATGACGAAAAAACGCTTACTGATATTAGGAATTTTATCGCTTGTGGTTGTTATGTTAGTAATGGTATATAACTCACATGGTGTGCAAAATAGGATACTACACTTGAGAGCAAGCATGAGAGCGGAATCCGGTGGTGGTGTATCTAGCGGCGGCGGTATGGGCTTGTCAGGGTATCGGACATTTGAGGATACGGTAATAATGGCCCATCATGTGGTAGTTGCGGAGTTTGTGGCAAGGAGCACCTTTGCCCCAGGCATTATAGAATTTGAGTTTCTTGTCCATGAACAAGTGATTGGAACTACTGCGGAGACAATATTTGTGTATACAGATGACATACGTGGGATTAGCAGTCCGAGAAGTGATATCATGCAGTTTACGACAGATACACAATATTTGCTGGTACTACTGAAAATAGGAAATGTTTATGCCAGTACCCATGATTATGGTTTGCGTTTTATAACTGACCTAATTGTTGACATAGATGACCCATCTAGAAGCAGAATGTACGGCGAATCTCTGTCGATGCATTCACAGTTGACCTTTAATGGAAGCCTTTCAAGGGAGAGAATACTTTCCCATGTCAGGTCATTGCCCAGAGACCCGTTTCCTTTTCCGGCAAGAATGTTTATTACATCCGAATATCTTGCGGATATAATAAACGGTTCGCCATATGTCTTAGTTATTGAAATATACGAGCCGGAGAGTTTATGTGGAAGGGGACCTGAAGCTATTGTATCAACAGATATTTACTATGTCACTGTTGTTGAGGTGCTAAAGGGGAACATGCAAGTCGGAGATGTATTGCGAGTTATCTTCTATGCTGGTACTGTCCTAACTGGAGAGACGCATATAGTTTCAATATGGCCAACTAGCGTAACCAACCCAAATCCCTTTTTCTATGAGTTCACCTCCCGCAACAGCCTCCACTGCCTAGATCAACGTGATGAAATAATGGCAATAATAAGAGGCCCAAGCCGCCCTGGAGTCGCCTCCAGTGCCACACCCTCACCCTCACCCACGCCGGAACCATCATCCACTCCCACACCAACCCCCACACCCGTACCGGCTGGCCCTTCAAGGTTTAGTGCTTCGCCATACGACCCTGATGATACAACAGATATTGAGCTGATTAATATCGAAATCGACCTGCCGGAGGATTTTGTATCCGCCATACTTGAGATTGACGACCTTAACGCCATGTTCCTGCTGGAAGAGATGCACCGCATAACAGTAGCTGCCGAGGATATCATTTCAATTATCAGTGTATATGTAGGCGACCTAGACCTAAGCGATATACAACTGCTGAAGTATAGGGGCTTTGCAATTGACCCGGATACCGGGGATTACACTGTTATCCCTGGGAGATTTTCAGCAGACCGGAATTATTTCTATTTTGAACTTGCAGGCTCGGGTATTATCGGCGCATTTGTTTACGAGCTACCGACACCCCTGTTGCGCCTAACCATCAATCAATACCGCTACTACTATCGTGGCACCCAACAAACAAGCGACGCAGCCCCATTTATCACCCAAAACCGTACCATGGTACCCATACGCTTGGTATCAGAAGCCCTAGGCGCAACCCCGCGCTGGGATAGGTCAACCCGCACGGCGTATATCTACTACAATGATACGGTGCTTCGCTTGCCTGTAGGTGAGCCGCTGCCCGATGAGATGGGTACACCAATATTGCGCAATAACCGAGTCCTGGTACCTCTCCGCTTCGTTATCGAGAACTTTGATGCTTTTACATTCTGGGATAGGGAGTTAAGGGAAGCTACGGTTTATGTTTTAGATTAGGTGATTTGTATTTATGTATGGCAAAAGGACACTTTCACAACAACTTTGATGCACCTCGTGCATTGTATCAAATTTGCAGTGAAAGTGAGGCTGTCACGTTAAGAATACCGTTATTTCAAGGCTCGTCATCCCGGATTTAATCCGGAATCCCATAACCATTGGACTAAGGGGATCCCGGGGCAAGCCCGGGATGACGGGCTTTTTATTACGTCTTAACGTGAGGCCTCTTTATATATTTTGTATTGATTCATTAGAATCCTATGCCTATAATCGCTCAAGAGCCTTTTCTAAGCAGCCGGCGCAGACTGCTTTGCGGTTTATGGTGATTTCTATATCTGTCCTTTCGCAATGGAAGCATTTTGGCTTTGTGTACTTTGCTAGTAGGTGCAGGGACAATGTTTCACCTGCCGCCTCATCGTAGCAAAGGGATAGGGTATCACCTCTTTTCCATCCCAGTTTTCTTAGCAGCTCCTTTGGAAGGAGTACCCTGTTGAGTGCGTCAATTTTGTGTGAATGTGAAATCGTCATTGTTTTTATGCTCCCTTGCGCTAATAGTAAAGGGCAGCGACAAGAAAAAGCGCGAAGGGAGACGTTGTGCTTTGCACGCCGTCATCACTTTCGCGCTGTAAAGTTTCAACAACTGACAAATAATACAAATGCTAAACCGTAGCATAACCAGGTATAACAATACCAGCCTTCACAACGGATGCCCGACTTGAAGGTGGGGGAATGATATTGTATACTTCGGGTGCTGCGGTAGCAGGTGTATACCTGTGTTTGAAGGCGATGTTGCCTATCCCTTCATGCGCCATGAGGTGTTTGCGCATCCCATGGTTCCGCAGTTCTTCTATTTCAACAGCCGGGTGGATATTCCCTGCCGCTGACATTTCTTCTTTGATTTTATAACATATTTTGCTAAAGAGCAACATGAGTGATTATATTTTTATGTCAATGTCGCGTGTGTCTCCTTCAACTGCTCAATAATCGGCAGCTTTTGGGGGCATTTGGTTTCGCATTCGCCGCAGCCTGTGCATTTTGTGGCGTCGGCACTTTTTACCCAGCCTTCTCCTCTTATTACTTGGCCGTAGGCGGACTTTGCGTGCTCTGTCAGGCCATATACCCTGTGGGTGTTCATAATATTGAAAATATGGGGGATATTTATCTCTGCGGGACAGGGCTTGCAATAATCGCAACTGGTGCAATATAGCTTTGCCAGTGCTGCGTTTTCTTCCATCATGGCCTTGACTTGGGTTAGCTCTTCATCGGATAGCTTGCCAGTTTGGGCGGCTATTCTTGCGTTTTCTTCCAGCTGGGCCATATTTTCCATCCCGGATAGTACAACATCGGCGTTTTCGTTGGCCAACACAAAGCGCAGAGCCATTTCTGCGGTGCTTGCGGGTTTATCCTTAAGCAACCCCCGGATAACATCACTTGGAGCACCCAGACGGCCCCCGCCTACGGGGCCCATTATTACCGTACCCAGGCCGTTTTCCTTTGCAATTGCCAGATTTTCCTCGTTGGATCTATCCAGGAGATTATATTGAATCAAAACCGACTCGAATCGGCCGCTTTCCAATATATATTTGCAATTCTCAGCTTTATCGTGATAGGAAAAGGAGAGATGCTTGATAAGGCCTTGGTCTTTTGCACGCTGTGCTGCTTGCAGTGGGCCGTCTGATAGGCCTTCCCACCGCTGGAAAGCCTCAAGACCGATACCCCAGAAATGATAGAAGTCGATATAATCCACATCCAATTGCTTGAGGGAGGTTTCCAGTCTTGTCATCCAATCGGCGGCGGAGTCGTTTTGTATGGGATTCTTGGTTGAGACATATACCTTGTCACGGTATCCCTTGATGGCCCTGCCTATCGCGCCTTCGCTTAGCTTATCCAGATAATAGGGGGCGGTGTCTACATAGTTAACGCCCAGGTCAAAAGCCCGGCGCAGCATGGGTATTGCCAGTTCGTCATTGATGGCACCGTCTTTCATGGGTAGTCGCATTGCGCCGAAGCCTAGGGCTGATAGCTTGATGCCTGTGTTGCCAAAATTATTGTAGCGCATGGGTATGCCTCCTTTATATAGAACAAAATGCGCAAAGCGCGCTTTTGTTTCCAGCCGCGCCAGCAGAAATTGCGAAGCAATTTCCTAGCATATAAGAAAACCGCGCATAGCGCGGCTCTTAGGGGGTACAACTGTAATTATTACACTGCTTTATTAACCAGCTTAGCCAGTCTTGATTTCTTCCTTGCTGCGGTGTTTTTATGATAAACACCCTTGGAGCAAGCCGTATCGATTGCAGCTGTTGCTTGGGAAAGCAAAACTTGGACCTGATCCTTTTCACCTGCGCCAACTGCTGCTGTAAGCTTCTTGATGGCGGTTTTGGTAGAGGACTTGATATGACGGTTACGTGCCTGCCGCTTGGATGTTACAAGGATTCTCTTCTTTGCGGATTTAATATTAGCCAACTGTTCCACCTCCTTTTGCCAGAATTATTCTGAATGAGATTATCTCAATTTTTTTCGAACCTGGTGATTGTAGCTGAGTATGCTGTTTTCGTCAAGAAATTTATAACATATTTATAAGCATATCCTCATAGGTATCACGTCGGCGGATTAGTTGCAGGCTGCCATCCTCTCGGATTAGTACCTCTGCCGGGCGGGGGCGGTGATTATATTGCGAACTCATGGAGTAACCGTAAGCCCCGGCATCCAAGATGCCTAGGATATCACCTTCAGATAGAGGTGGCAGCAGCCTGGACTTGGCAATATAGTCCCCGGATTCGCATTGATTGCCTACAATATTGGTTGGGGAATACTCGCCATCCCTTGGTGAGCCATAAACCTCGATATCATGATGAGACTCGTAAAGGGTGGTGCGGGCTAGTACACTAAAGCCCAAATCCGTGCCTGCGAACTTATTTCCGCCGTTTTCCTTAATAGAATGCACTGTGCCAAGGAGCACTCCGCATTCTGCGGAAATATATCTGCCCGGCTCTACTATATAGGTTAAAGGCTTGCCGCATTCCTTTGAGAACGATTCCATATACTTGGTTAAGCTCTGCCCCAAAACGACAAAATCCATTGGGGCCTCGCCCCCTTGTTTATTATAGGGGATACTAAAGCCGCCGCCGAAGTCTATGAATTCCAAGCTGTCGAAATGGCGGGCTATGGATAGCAATTCTTCTACACCTTCCAGATATAGTTCCTTTGAATTTTGTGAGCCGAAGTGATGGTTAATCCCCTTAAGCTTAAGCCCATACTTTGTCAGAAGAGCCTTGACCTCAGGGATATAAACCGCCCGTATCCCAAACTTAGTTTCGTCGCCGCCGGTGATTACATTTTCGTGGTGCCCCCCGCCAATCCCCCCATTGAAGCGCAGAGCAATCTCTCCCCCTGGATTAAGCTTGCCGTAGGTTTCCAATTGAGAAACGGAGTCTACACTCAGTAAAATTCCCCGCTCCATGGCAAAAGCCATTTCCTCTGCTGAGATATTGTTTGCAATAAAAAATAAATCAGATGGGGCAAAACCCGCAGCCAAAGCGGCAACGGCCTCACCAGGGCTGCTGACATCGGCACATAGGCCCTCTTCTATGGCGATGCCCAGGAGAGTAAGATTGGTGTTGGCCTTGATAGCGTAATTTACTTTGAAATGGGGGTAGGTTGTAAGATTTGTCATGTCTCGGCAACGCTGCCGGAAGATTTTTTCATTGTATACATATAAGGGGCTGCCATAGGCAGCAATTAAATCGATTGGGTTGTGGCCTTGGTAGAAATTTAATTTGTGGGTTACGGATGTGTTCAAATTTGTTTTCCTTTCATGAAAATACCCACTTTTGAGGTGGGTATTGGAGTTGGAATCTTGCGTGATAATTTATAGATTAAAGTATCGCCGCATTGCCTCATTAACCCGTATCATATCACGCTCGTCAAGTTTCCCGACCTTGCGTTTAAGTTGTACATGGTTAATTAAATGCACCTTTGAGCTGCACACAACTGAAGGTTCAATTAGTCCTGCTTCTTTCCAGAATTCGATATCAATATCGAAAGCGTTGCGCGGTTTTGCTGTTGTTGATGGAGCTACACTTACATCGATTTCAACGCCGGATAATTGGTCAGCAACGATTAGGAATGGTCTCACTTTATTTGATTTGTCATCGTAGGCCAACCATATTTCGCCCTTATACGTTATAGTACGCATATTCATCTGGTGCCTCCACTAGTTCCCCGTCGTAATACGCTTGTAAAATCCGCGCATCTTTTATTAACTGCTCCATTGGTATTCCCTTATCAAAATACTCATCATAAATCATGTCAAGAAATTGGTTCTTGTCTCGGTTCTCCATTTTGTTCATTAGTTCCATTAGCTCATTTGCCGTCATGATATGCCCTCCAATCATTTTTTTCGTCGGCGATTATTGCCCTTTCCTTTCTTTACAGGCACCGGCTCAGGTTTCTTAAGCCGCCCTGTATATCCTAAAAACAGTATAGCACCGGCAATTATTACAAACAACACAGATACAATCTGGCTGGCTGGCAGTCCCGTGCCCCAAAAAAGTAGCTGGTCTGTGCGCAATCCTTCGATAAAGAAACGGGCTATCCCATAGCCGAACATATACAGGAGTATCATCTCGCCGTCAAAGCGTTTATGTGGACGGTAGAGTATCAGGGCTATTATCAGGGCGAAGTTAAACACAGCTTCATATAAAAAAGTTGGGTGTACTTGAATATATTCCACTCCACCAAAGGTGTGTATCCGCTCCAGAAGCTCGGGCGTGGTGTACATAGCTTGGTCAACCCTGATGCGCATTGCGAAAAGGGAATCGGTGTAGCTCCCAAAGGCTTCTCGATTAAAGAAATTGCCAAAGCGGCCTATTGCCTGGCCAAGAGCCAAGGATGGCCCGGCGGTATCTGTAATGGTGGTTATAGGAATTTTTTTGACCCGTGAGATAATAAACCCTGCCAGAATCGCTCCGATTATACCTCCATAGATGGCAAGGCCGCCCCCTCGAGGGTTAAGGAGTACGCTGAAAAAGGGCTGACCCCGATAGTTCTGCCAATTGAAGGCCAGGTAATAAACTCTAAGGCCGATAAAGGCCAGTATGATACCGAGAATCAGCAAGTCCATATAATCGCTGACCTTTTGGCCAGTCTTATGGGCATAAACAAAGGCAATACCCGCCGCGCAGATTATGCCTAGTACAATCATTACTGCGTACCAGTAAATCTCAAAGCTGCCTATGGCAAATATATAGCGTGGCACCCGCTCAAACCAAATTCCTAGGTTGGGGAACCATATATCGGGAGGGTTATAAGGCATAAACGCACCTCTTTCGTAGGGTTAAAAACGCAAGAAAATATTGATAAAAATGAAAAAAACGCATAAAAGCGCAAAATGGTATGGTCAAAACGACAAATTTATTTGATGCTGATTTCCAGCTCGTCAAGCTGGGCAGCCGCTACTGGATTGGGGGCATGGGTCATTGGACAGGAGGCGTCCTTTACCTTGGGGAAGGCGATGACTTCCCGGATGGACTCCTCCTCTGCCATTAGCATAACAATGCGGTCAAGCCCTGGCGCAATACCCCCATGGGGAGGTACACCGTATTTTAGAGCTTCCAGGAAGTGGCCAAAGCTTTCCTGGGCACTTTCCGGTGTAAAGCCCAATGCGGCAAACATACGGCTTTGCAAGTCCTGCCTGTGAATCCGGATACTGCCGCTGCCCAGTTCGTAACCGTTAAGCACTATGTCATAGGCCCTGGAGCGAACCGCGGCAGGGTCTGTTTCCAGCAGATGCTCATCCTCTTCCAGAGGGGAGGTAAAGGGGTGAGAAGTGGCATAGTAGCGGTCATCTTCCTCGGAATATTCGAACATTGGGAACTCCGTTACCCATAAGAAATTAAACTGTTTTGGGTCAAGAATGCCCTTCCATTTGGCAGCGGCGACACGTACCGCTCCCAATGCGTCAAATACAATGGGATTTTTATCGGCACATAGAAGAATCAAGTCCCCGGGTTTGCCGTCAAATGCGGCGGCTATTTCATTGATTTGTTCGGGGGTAAAGAATTTGGATATGGTGGATTTTACGGTGCCGTCCTCGGCCATGGTTATCCAAGCAAGACCCTTGGCCTTGTGAGTGCGGGTCAGGTCTACCAAAGTGTCAATCTGCTTGCGAGGCATGGCAGCGCAGCCCTCGGCATTGATGCCTCGGACACTACCGCCGCTTTCCAATGCGCCTGTGAAAACTTGGAATTCGCTGTTTGCCACTAAAGCGGAGATATCTTTTAGTTCCATTCCAAACCGGGTATCCGGCTTGTCCGAACCATACCGTTCCATGGCCTGATGCCAGGTCATGCGAGGGAAGGGCTTAGGAATATCAATACCCAAAACATCTTTAAAGGCTGTTGTCATCATGCCTTCTGTCAAAGCGTAAACATCTTCTTCATCCACAAAGGACATTTCCAGGTCTATTTGTGTAAACTCCGGTTGGCGGTCTGCCCGTAAGTCTTCGTCACGGAAGCACTTTGCAAGCTGAAAATATTTATCAAAACCGGATATCATGAGTAGTTGTTTTAATTGTTGGGGCGATTGGGGCAATGCGTAAAAGTTGCCGGGATGCACCCTGGATGGCACAAGGTAGTCCCTGGCTCCTTCTGGGGAGGAATTAGTCAGCATCGGGGTTTCTATTTCGATAAAGCCTTCGCTAGTAAGGAATTTGCGGATGCTCCCAGCCGCTTGGTGACGCATTATCATTAGCCTCTGGGCCTCAGGGCGGCGTAAATCCAAGTAGCGGTATTTAAGACGCATATCTGTAGCCACATCCTCGTCGGCTACTTGGAAGGGGGGTACCTCAGATTCAGACAGCACCCGAAGCTCCTGCACATCGATTTCTATTGCCCCGGTTGCCATATCTGGGTTGACATTTTCTGGTGTACGGGCAATTACGGTGCCCGTAACGGCAACTACATATTCCCCACGGACGGAATCCTTGGCTAAGGCGTACATTTCCGCCGGGACTCGTTTTTCATCGACTACTACCTGGACGATGCCTGTCCGGTCCCTTACAACAATAAAAATCAAGCCAGCAAGATACCGTCGCTTATTGACCCAGCCCATTACCGTTACGGTTTGGCCTAATTGCGCCGCTGTTACCTCTCCTGCATAGTGGGTACGTTTCATACCTTTCATGCTTTCGCCCATATTATTCTCCTTTAAAGTTTATTCATCTTCTCTGTGAAGCCATCCACCGACAATGGGTGTATTATATCCATAAGGCGTAAGGGGGAACCCTTCACCTATTACATAGTGGCCCCAAAATGTCCCATGGTGGTCAATTTCTACCCTGTTGCCTCCGAATAGGATTTCTATTTCATCTACGTGTGGGAAGGATGCGAAGGTCAACAGCACTGCACGGGCACTTACCATAAAGCTTACTGTACCAAAGGTAAACCTTGGCCAATGCATGGGATTTATATTTACATATATACGACGGCCTTCGTACCACCAATCCCAGATTTGGATACCGCTTATGCGCTCCATTTCAATAATAACGCTGAGCCATAAATCAGAACCAGGGAGCTCGACTTCCTGATAAAAGGCCTGAAAATAAGGATATTCCAGATATGGCACAGTGTAAAACCGAACTGTTACACTTTCAGCATCTGTGATATTGCGGCTGCAATCCGGCCAACCCACCGGGAAGAGATGAAATCCATCTCCCCAGGAAAAACGATGAGCGATAACCTCCCAGTCTATATTATCCTCGTCAATTATAGAGTAAACAACAAGTAAGTCGGGATAATATAATGACCGGTAATTAGGTGGGGAATCAGGCTCAGGAAAGGTACGTACTAGTGCGTAACCAGGACCTAAAAAAATAGAGTCTTTGCGATAATAAAAGATTAGTCCTCGCTCAAATAATGACCCCCAGGGTAGGGAATAGGTATTGTCGATTAAGTTTTGCCGGATGGCCTCAGGAGTCCAATCCCAGGGCAGGTGCAAGAGGGACTCCATTGCATTTTGGTGCGTCTTTTCGAGGTCTCTCTCAAGACCGGCGATTTGACGGCGGTAATCTATAATTGCATCTTCAAGGGCTGATATTTCAGCGGTTTTTTCATCAACCAATCTGTGTAATATAATTTCTTGCATATTAATCTCGGGTTCAGGCTCCGCAAAGGCTTCCACGGTTTCTATGTTGCGACCGCACCCGCTCGCCAGCAAAACCGGCAATAGTAAAAAGATGCATATTACAATTTTCATGGTTTTATTTCTCTGTAGAACGACTTCCCAACCGGCCATATCCCATGCCCAAGAGCCTCATATATCGTTGCCGCCACATCAGCGAAGGTGTCACCGGTACCCAAGTCCACCGCCTTGCCTCCATATGCCAACACCGGTACATATTCCCGGGAATGGTCTGTGCCTGGGGTGGTGGGGTCGCAGCCGTGGTCGGCTGTTAGTATCAGTAAATCATCGGGGTGGAGGGCTGACAATATTTCCGGTAATCGGGTATCAAAGTATTCCAATGCTTGGGCATAGCCTTCTACGTTATTGCGGTGGCCATAGTGCATATCGAAGTCAACCAGGTTTGTGAAAATGAGAGTATCCCTCTTATTGGAGGTGAGGGCTTGGATTGTGGCATTGATACCGTCGGTATTATTGGTGGTGTGGTTGGAATTTGCTACCCCCTGATTGCAGAAGATATCATCAATTTTGCCAATCCCCATGGTTGTCTGGTCTTTGGCTTGTAGGGCATCCAGCAAAGTCTCGCCGATGGGGGGCAGCGCAAAATCCTTGCGGTTTTTCGTTCTAGTGAAGTTTCCTGGTGAGCCTATAAATGGCCTTGCGATTACCCTTCCTACAACATGTTCCCCGGTAAGCATCTCCCTGGCGATTTGGCATATGTGGTACAGAGATTCCAGTGGGATGATTTCCTCGTGGGCTGCTACTTGGAATACACTGTCAGCTGAGGTGTAGACTATGGGAGCACCGGTTTTCATGTGCTCCTCTCCTAGTTCGTCTATAATTTGGGTGCCTGAGGCGGGGTGGTTGGCTAGCCATCCTTGTTGTCCTGTCCGCCGCAGCCATTCCCTTAACAAGTCCTCTGGGAAACTGGTAAATGTCGCAAAAGGTGGGTCCATTATAAGGCCAGCCAATTCCCAATGGCCGCTGGTGGTGTCCTTAGCTCTGGTTTTTGCCCGTAACCGGCCAAAGGACGCAACAGGCTTGCCGTGTTTCGGCAATCTGGCGTCCATAATATGTCCCAGTCCTAGGTTCAATAGGTTTGGGATTTTTAATTTTCTTTGAGAATGAATATTGCCCAAAGTATGGGCTCCAACATCACCGAAGTCAGCGGCATCGGGCATAGCTCCGATTCCTACACTATCAAGTACGATTATGCATATTCGTTTGAACATTTTGCTTCATCCTTAGTAAAAAACCATGAGTCGCCTCCCCCCGCCGAAGGCAGGGGGAGGCTTAGTTAGTTATTTTTGTGGAACTACCTTTATTTTAGCATATCCATGAAAAAGTATCACAATAATCTTGAAAAGCCCAATAAGCCCAAATACTGGATACACATATACTACGATATTTGAAAATCCTACATGTGCCGCAAGCACACCAATAACACATAACACCGCCGCAGCTCGTCGTTTTTGCATTTTGGTATGAGCGTGGAGCCATTGCACAACAGCGAATCCGTTGCAAGCGGCTGTTGTGACCAAGGCAGCAACTAATACCCCAAGATATAAAAGGCTGAAAAATGCCCCATATCGAAGAGCGATTAGCAACAGTGGAATTTCAAAGTCTATTACTTGAGAATAATGCAAAAAAAGCGGCAACGCCATACATAATCCCAAAATCGTAATAGCCGCTCCGCCGATTACCCCGCCGGTGAAGGGGTCCCGTTTCTTGGTTGCAATAGGCGATGTGGCGGTAAGAACAGGCACCCCGGTCACAAGATTATAGGATGCATAGATAAGTGCGGAGATGACCCAGCCTATCATCATACCTCGGGCTGGCCCAGCAAAGGCAGGAGTTGCTGCCACCAACGCGGTATACAGCCCGATGATAATCCCGCCGATAATCATAAATGGCGCGAGAATCACGTTGATCTTAACCATGCCCTCCAGGTCAAACCTGAGTATTATGTACACAAGAATCCCTACGATTCCTGCCCCAAGTGTAAAGGGAAGATTAAAGGCTTGCCTGGCAGTAGCCCCGGCCCCCGCCAGCATCGCAACAAAAAGACTAAACATAAATGCAGCAACCATCCATTCCATGACAGTCCCCAGCCTCTTCCCTAAAAGATGCTGCATAAATTCATTATAAGTCTTAATCCCCTCCCGCCGACAAATGGCCAGTACCGCCCAGCCTACCAAAGAGAAAACAATCCCGGCAAGTATTAACCCCCATACCCCTATAGGCCCAAAGCCTACAAAGTAGCGTAGTAATTCCTGCCCCGAGGCAAAGCCCGCCCCCAGAAATACTGATGCATAAACAGCAGCTATCTGTAAGCCGCTAAATTTGCGGTTTTGCATATGTACACCCCTTTCGTTTATACAAGTCTATGGGAATGGGGCACATAAAATACTTATATCCATGTGTTGACAGCGCGTAGATACGAAGTATATACTTGCCGCAGGAGTTGATATTAATGCAAACAACAATACAAAAATGGGGCAATAGCCAGGCGGTCAGACTGCCGAAAGCAATTTTGGAGATAGCTTTTCTCCGAGAAAATGACTCAGTGGAGATTGTAGCCGAGCCAGATTTTATTGTCATAAAAAAAGCTGCAAAAACAAGACGCGCAAAAAAAAGCCTAGAAGAAAGATTCAAGGATTATACAGGTGACTATCAATGTACTGAAGCTAATTGGGGTGCGCCTGTAGGAAACGAGGTGTGGTGATAATGTATAACCCAAAACAAGGTGATATTGTCATCATTGACTTCGACCCGCAAACGGGCCATGAGCAAAAAGGTAAGCGTCCAGGATTGATTGTCAGCAATGAGCACTTTCATAAACGGGCCAATATGGCGATGGTTTGCCCAATAACCAATTCGGTTAGTGGTTTCCCTACACATATATTATTGGACGAAAGAACAAACACAACAGGTGAAATTATGTGCGAGCAAGCTAAATGTTTGGATATTCTGGCGAGAGGAGCTGTTTATAAAGAAGCGGTTCCCGAGGACATACTGGCTGAGGCTGTCGATTTGATTTGCTCATTTGTCGAGTAGAAACAGGAGGCCATCTTGTCACATATAATTCCCTACTGGCGGCGATATCAACGCCTTATATTTACGGCATTTGCATTCCTGTTCCTGGAATCCTTCGGGGATTTGCTCCAGCCTATGATTGTCTCTCGGATTATAGACCAGGGTGTAATGGAAGGTGCCCTCCCAGTTGTATTACGTCTTGGGGGGCTTATGCTATTGGTGACTCTCTTTGGGGCGGGGTGTGCTGTTACCCGGTGTATAATTTCTAGCCGGGTGTCCCAGCAGTTTGGGGCTGACTTGCGGTTGGATTTATATCAGAGGATTAACTGCTTTTCCTTTGGGGCGTTAGGGAAAAGGGAGACCGCTGCCCTTATTACCCGTATGACTAATGATACTTCCCAGCTGGTGAGTTTTACACATGGGATGATGCGGGTTTTTGTGCGGTCGCCTATGCTTTTGTTTGGTGCTATTACTATGACTTTTGTCCTTAATCCTCGCCTTGGGATTATTTTGCTGGTGGTTGTGCCGTTGATTGCTCTTCTTATGTACATATCAATGAAGGTGGGCTTTCCGCTTTTTTCGAAAATGCAGGAAGCTTTGGACCGTAATAACGGGGTGCTTCGGGAGTATCTTTCCGGGGTGCGGGTGGTTAAGGCATATAATACTTTTGACCAGGAAGTCGAGCGGTTTGACGTTTCTAATACGGAGCTTGCGGCTACAGCTATCAAGGCCACCCGGGTTGTTGGAGTATTTTTTCCTATTATTTCTTTTGCGGCTAATATGGCATTGGTTGCTACATTGTGGCTGGCTCGGGGATGGGTTGCAGATGGGCAGATGTATGTGGGGCAGGTTGTGGCATTCCTTAATTATATGATGCAGATTACAATGTCGTTGCGGATGATTTTTAATGTTTATCAGATGTTTATAAGGGCTAAAGCCTCTGCCCATCGGGTGGGGGATATTATTAATGAAGAGGACTTGCAGGGCTTGGGAGGACACAGCTCATCCTTGTATGGTGGGGCCGTGAGTTTTGAGAATGTGACTTTTGTGTATCCTGGTGGGGGCAATGAGCCTGTGCTTAAGGATGTGTCTTTTGAGCTGCCATCTGGGGAGACATTAGGAATAATCGGCTCGACTGGTGCAGGGAAAACTTCTTTGGTTCAGCTAATACCGGCTTTCTACTTACCTGATTTAGGTGAGGTGAAAGTCGGAGGGATATCCACTTCTTACGCCGATGTTAATGCGCTGCGAGCTTCTATTGCATATGTAGCACAGCAAAACACCTTATTCTACGGCACTATCGCCGATAATATCCGCATGGGTAAGCCTGACGCTACAATGGAGGAAATCGAAGTGGCAGCAAAGGCAGCTCAGGCTCATGAATTTATTTCTGCAAGCCCCGAGGGATACGAGACGATAATAGGGCAGAAGGGTGTTAACCTTTCCGGTGGGCAAAAACAACGAATCGGGATTGCCCGTGCTTTGGTACGGGATGCTCAGATACTAATATTGGATGATTGCGTTTCTGCGGTGGATGTGGAAACGGAAGGGGCAATTATGCGGTCTATAAATATGGTTTCACCTACGGTTGTATTAATAACTCAACGTATCTCTTCCGTAATTAACCTACGACATATCTTGGTGTTGGAAGCGGGGCGAGTGGCTGGATACGGCAATCACGCATCTTTGATAGAGACCTGCGATGTATACAAAGAAATATATAATTCCCAATTGATATAGTCAGTTAATACACTATATAAGGAGCTACAATGTCAAATCCCCAGCCTCCCCCTCCTCCCCGCATAGGCTTTGCTAATCCCATGCAACGGGCTGGCAATCGTTTTATGCGGGCTGAGGAGCGGCCAAAAAACCTTGCTAAAACTGTGTTACGGCTCCTGAGCTATTTCCGTGGGCAGTGGACTGTTTTGGTAATAATCTTCGGGTTGTCTCTTGGGGCCGCCACTGCGGCTCTTGTCGGACCGTTTTTTGTCGGGCGTATCATAGATGGGCTTACGGCTCCGGAAGGGGTTCCTGAGCTTGTATTTATTTTTCTGTTTCTTCCGGTTTTATATGCATGGGATGCTGCCAGCTTATTTTTTCAGAACTGGGTGGTTGCTGGGGCCTCACAAAAATTGGTGAAAAATCTGCGGGCTCTGTTGTTCAAACATTTGCAATCCCTTCCAATAAAATTCTTCGACTCCCATATGCATGGGGAACTTATGAGCCGCCTTTCCAATGATACAGACAATATCGCTGGGATTTTGGGATTGGCTTTGGTTTCACTCACATCCGTTGTGATTACACTAACCGGGGTTTTGATTATGATGCTATGGCTTTCCCCTACCATGACTTTCTTTGCCTTGGTATCGGTGCCTCTTTTTTTCCTGGTAAGCAAAAGTATCGCCTCACAAACCCGTAGGCATTTTAGGAATCAGCAGGTTTCATTGGGGCTTCTTAATGCAAAAATAGAGGAAGACATCTCCGGTATGGCTGTTATCAAGGCCTATGGAGCCGAAAGCCATAATATAGCTGAGTTTGCACGTATCAATGAAGACTTAAGGGTTGCAGGTACACAGGCTCAGGTATGGTCCGGTTTTATAATGCCTGCAATGAATGTGATAAACAATATGAGCCTGGCCGTTGTGGCCTTTGCAGGCAGTGTACTGGCTATTCGCGGCAGTATTACTGTTGGGATAATCGCCACATTTATTGCCTATGCCAGGCAATTCGGCCGTCCTCTTAACGAAATGGCGGGAGTATATAACCAATTGCAGTCCGCCCTTGCCAGTACCGAGCGAGTCTTTGAAATCCTGGACGAAGAAGGGGAAAATGCCGACCGACCCAATGCCGTTGACTTATCAGCTCCACAAGGGGATATCGGATTTGAAGCTGTAAGCTTCGGATATAACTCCGAAACCCAGGTTATCAAAGACTTTAACTTTCATGTGAAATCCGGCTCAGTGATTGCCTTAGTTGGTCCCACAGGTGCGGGGAAAACCACAATCGTTAACCTGGTAACACGTTTCTATGATGTAGATGAGGGCAGGATTATGCTGGATGGTCAACCCCTTTCTCACTACACCAGAAATAGTCTGCGCCGTGCCTTTGGAATTGTGCTACAGGATACTTATCTTTTCACCGGTACAATCTTGGATAATTTGCGATACGGTAACCCTGTTGTCACTCAGGAGGAAGTAGCGGCAGCTGCAAAGCTGGTGGGAGTGGATCGCTTTATAGCTCAACTTCCCCAAGGCTATAATACCGTCTTAACAGAAAATAGCCGAAGTCTAAGCCAAGGCCAGAAACAGTTACTTGCAATAACCCGCGCCATTCTTGCTGACCCGGCAATTTTAATCCTTGACGAAGCAACCTCCTCTGTTGACACCCGTACGGAGATAAAAATCCAGGAAGCTATGAGCCTCTTGATGCAGGGACGCACAAGCTTTGTGATAGCCCATCGCTTGCGTACGGTTGTAAATGCCGATTACATTCTTGTAATCGACCAAGGCCGTATATTGGAACAGGGCAATCACCAATCCCTAATGGCCCAGGGTGGTATGTATAGACGTATGTTCGACATGCAATTGAAAGGGGTATCCTAGTTTGTTATAATTCAGTTGTAATAGTAAAATAAAGTCATTCGCTATAGTACTGGTATTACTAAAACCGCTTTTGAAAGTGCGCGCTTCGTGCGTGCACCCCATAAACCCAGCGGCGGAGCCGCATAGGAGGTACCACTATGACAGAACTTAAATCCGAAGGCCCAGGCGCAATCCGCATTGCTGACGATGTGCTTGCGGTTATCGCCGGTGCGGCAGCCCTGGAATCAGATGGAGTAGCTGGTCTTGCCGGTATTTATTCCAGCGATGTAAACAATAAAGCTGTGCGTAAAAATATTGCCAAGGGGGTAGCCGTCAAGGTAACGGGTGACTCCGTGGCTCTAAGCCTGGCCATAAGCGTAAAACTAGGTGCCAAGCTTCAAGATGTAAGCCGGGAAGTCCAGCAAAGGGTTAAGGGTGCCGTTGAGACCATGACCGGTCTTGCGGTATCCGAAGTCAATATCAGTGTAGGTGCCTTGGTAGATGAAAATAAACGTAGGATGTAATGGCATATGAGCTCATCAGCCCGTACCAGCCGTACCGATGCCAGACGCCATAGTTTTTCGATTATATTTCAGCTACCCTTCCACCAGGACGAGAAAAATCAAGAAGAAACCCTGGCTTGGCTTAAGACCCTGTACTATGAATATTTGGAAGTGGCCCCAATAGGCCGTGATGACGAATATATCGACAGGGTAATTTGGGGTGCCTTTGAAAAACAAGCGCAGCTAGATGGTGTAATAGAAAATTTCCTAAAAGACTGGGCATTGGATCGCATAAACCGTGTAGACTTGGCCTTATTAAGATTGGCCATCTACGAGATGCTTAGCGAACCTGATGTTCCTCTAGGGGTAGCTGTAAACGAGGCGGTTGAGTTGGCCAAAATCTACGGCACAGACGATTCCCCGGCCTTTATCAACGGTGTCCTTGGCAATGTGTCCCGGCATATTAAGGAGACAGGCCGTGGCTAGGCAAGTATTTACTGTTTCCCAGATAAACCGATATGTAAAGCAAGTGTTGGATACGGATGCCTTGCTAGCCGGGTTGTACATCGAAGGAGAAATTTCTAATTTCAACGCCCATACATCGGGACATATGTACTTTACCCTCAAGGATGCCTCTGCCAGCCTTAGCGGCGTGATGTTCCAAACTGCAGCCCAGAAGCTGGCCTTTGCTCCTGCAAACGGGCAAAAGGTTATTGCCTTGGGACGGTTATCTTTATATGAAAAAACCGGTCAGTACCAACTCTATGTTGATGCGTTGGAACCGGCAGGAATAGGCGGCCTGCAATTAGCCTTTGCACAACTTGTAGAAAAACTTAGAGCGGATGGCCTATTCGACGAGGCCCGTAAGAAAATCATCCCGCAATATCCGACCTGTATTGCTATTATAACTAGCCCCACTGGGGCGGCGGTACAGGACATAATAAAAGTAGCAAGACAGCGTAACTCCGCAATAAAACTGGTAGTTGTACCGGCCTTAGTCCAAGGCCATGATGCGGCCATAGACTTGGCACGGGCAATTGGCGAAGCCAATGCCTGGGGCCAACCGGATGTGATAATCCTTGGCCGTGGTGGTGGCTCCATAGAGGATTTATGGGCCTTTAACGAGGAAATAACCGCTAGAGCCATTGCTGAGTCCACGATACCTATAATATCCGCCGTAGGCCACGAAACCGATGTCACAATAGCAGACTTTGTGGCAGACCGCCGAGCTCCGACCCCAACGGCTGCTGCCCAAATGGCAGTCTATGACCATGCCCTAGCGAAGTTGCATCTGGGAGAAGCCTATACTGGGTTAAACCAGGGGATAATAAATAATATCGAAAACCGCCACACCCAATCTAAATCATTGCTAGCCCAACTATGCATACAAGCCGCCAATCGTTTGTCTCAGGAAAAACAAAAACTGACCCACAGCGTGGCTTTACTAGAAAAAGTCTCCCCATATGCCGCATTTAAGCGGGGATTTGCCTTAGTGAACGACGAGGCAGGCAAGGCTGTAACCGAGGTACAATCATTAGAAACAGGCCAGAAGCTCAGTCTTCATTGGGCAGATGGCAATGCCGTCGCAGAAATAATAAAGATAGCCCAAAACGAGCGGTATTACCTTTGACCAAAATGACAAAACCAGAAAAGTAACGCAAAGGATAAAATCATGCCAAAAAAAGAGCTAAAATTTGAGCAAGCCATGTCTCGCCTTAACGACATAGTAGATTCAATCGAAGATGGTGAAACCACTTTGGACAAGGCCATCAAGCTCTACAAAGAGGGCTTGATTTTGGCCCAAAGTTGCGGTGATATATTGGGGCATTACGAATCGGAAGTACTTCAACTCCAAAAGGAAGCAGATGAGGCCTTTACTCTGGCTCCGTTTGATGTGGGGGTGAAAGCACATGGATAAATATATTGCCACAATTGATAAACGGCTAGAGGAGTTACTGGCTAGGTGTCATGAGCCCAAACTAAGGGAAGTTATGACCTACGCTGTCCTTGGCCCAGGCAAACGCCTGCGTCCACAGTTATTACTTGCTTCTTGCGAAGGGGTATCTGGGGGTTACAGTGATGCGGCCTTAGATTTCGCTTGTGCTATTGAGATGATACATGCATATTCCCTGGTTCATGACGACTTGCCTGCAATGGATAACGACGATTTTAGGCGGGGACGGCCTACTTGCCATAAGGCTTTCACCGAGGGTCTTGCTGTACTGGCTGGAGATGGTCTTTTAAGCCTTGCAATTGAGGTAATGGTACAGTACTTACCTAATAGGCATGCAGTAAATGCACTAACTAGTATAGTCAAAGCCGCAGGAGTGGGCGGAATGATTGCCGGTCAAATGTCAGATATATTAAACGAAGGTAAGCCCATATCTCCAGAAACCCTGGCAGGGATACATCGCCGCAAAACAGGTGCCCTGATAACGGCCTGTTTCGAAGCCGGGGGTATATTTGCCTCTGCCGAAGAACCGATGTTTGAAAAGATGGTAAAGCTGGGTAATGTCTTGGGGCTGGCTTTTCAAATAAAGGATGATATCCTGGATGTAACTTCAACAGAAAAAGATTTAGGCAAGCCAATAGGCAGCGATGCAAAGAACCAAAAAAACACATATGTATCTGTTCATGGCATAGATACCGCCGAAGCGGAATATAAGCGTCTATGTCAGGAAACCCAGGGAATACTGGATAGTCTCCCGGTAAAGACAGGAGCGTTACATGAGCTTGTAACGGCAACTCTATCCAGAACAAAATAATACCGATCCCAATTAAAATCCTATCTGCCTGTCGCGGCAAAACCGCTTGAAACGCTTGCTCCGCGTTTCAAGCCGCCGTTCGGTCAGACGGGTTTTAATTTGGAATCGGTATAAGCCTTTACCAAAATGACAAAGCCTCATTTAAAGGGGTCAAATAGAGCTCCTGCCAAGCGACAAAGGGAGCAGCTTCTGCCAATGTGACAAAACCTATACAAATCATGGAGATGAAACAGTGCCTGACTCAATAACCGCATTACTGTCCAATCGACATTTGCTTACCGCTCTTGTGGCAATGGCAATAGCGCAAGTGCTTAAGGTCTTGTTTGACCGCTGGCGTACAAAATCTTGGACCAAGGCACTGTTTTTCAGCACCGGGGGTATGCCAAGCTCCCACTCAGCCCTGGCCATGGCCCTTGCAACTTCCATCGGGCTGGGCGAAGGCTTTGGCACTCCCCTTTTTGCCATATCTGCGGTGTTGGCAATGGTGGTAATGCATGATGCTGCCGGGATACGACGGGCGGCGGGGAAGCAGGCTGAGGCCATCAACTTTCTTTTTTCGAAGTTGGAGGGCCAGGGAATAAAGCTGGATATAAAATTAAAGGAACTCCTGGGTCATAATCCAATCGAAGTTGGGGCAGGGGCACTGCTAGGCTTAGTTGTGGCAATATCCATAGACAGAATCTTCCCGATATAGGCATACAAAAGAAAAATCGATTAGCTAGGTGAAACCATGTTACTAGACCGTATCAACAACCCAAAACAACTAAAACGCCTTCCCTTCGAAAAGCTGGAAATCCTCGCAGAGGAAATTCGGCGTTTTTTGGTTAAGAGCATTGCCGATACTGGGGGGCATCTTGCCAGTAATCTTGGTGTTGTGGAGCTTACATTGGCAATGCATAGGGTCTTTGATTCCCCTAAGGATAAAATTATCTGGGATGTAGGGCATCAATCCTATATACATAAAATAATAACAGGCAGGAAGGACCGCTTTGATAGCTTGCGCAAATTGGATGGATTAAGCGGTTTTCCAAAGACTGCGGAGTCCGACCATGATGCTTTTGGAACAGGGCATAGCTCCACGGCTATCTCTGCTGCTCTGGGGATGGCAACCGCTCGGGATTTGCGATGCAAACCGGATTGTACAAAAAAGGAAAAAATTATTGCCGTTGTCGGAGACGGCTCCATTACCGGGGGGCTGGCCTATGAAGGGCTTAATAACGCCGGCCGTTCCGATACGGATTTAATTGTTATCCTCAATGATAATCAAATGTCTATCTGTGAAAATGTGGGGGCAATATCCCGCCATCTCAACGATATACGAACGGGGTCTTTTTATCTTGGGGCTAAGCAGGGGGTGAGGAGCATATTGGATAAGCTTCCTGTTATGGGGCCGATTCTTTCCGGCGGCCTTGAATCCGCAAAAGACGCCATTAAGAAATATCTCTTGCTCCACGGGGTATTATTCGAAGAAATGGGCTTTAGATATTTTGGCCCGGTGGATGGGCATAATATTCCTGCTCTTGTAAATATCCTGCGAGGTGTAAAGCAAATTAAAGGCCCGGTGCTGGTTCATGTCCTTACGAAAAAGGGCAAGGGCTATAACAGTGCCGAAGATGCGCCCACTCGTTTCCATGGAATCGGAGCTTTTAATATAAACACGGGAAAGCCCACAGCTACATGCAATGGGCCTACCTATACAGATGTTTTTTCTAAGGCACTTATGACACAAGCAGAGCAGGATAAAAAAATCGTGGCCATAACTGCGGCAATGTCCAGTGGGACAGGGCTTGAGCCTTTTAGAGAGCAGTTTCCAGAACGCTTTTTTGATGTGGGGATTGCGGAGGGACATGCTGTGACTTTTGCGGCAGGCCTTGCCAAGGGTGGGCTTAAGCCGGTGTTTGCAGTTTATGCCTCGTTTTTGCAGCGGGCCTATGACCAAGTCCTCCATGATGTAGCGTTGCAAAACCTTCCAGTTGTTTTCGCAATAGATCGGGCAGGTCTTGTGGGGGAAGATGGGGAGACTCATCAAGGAATATATGACTTGGCCTATCTTTCTCATATTCCCAATATGATTATTTTGGCTCCAAGGGATGGTACTGAGCTTGAGTCAATGCTTGGCTTTGCCCTTTCCTATAATGGCCCAGTGGCTCTTAGATATCCCAGGGATACGGCTTGTAAGACAGAGATTACATCTCCTATCAGCTACGGCCAATCTGAAACTGTTGCCAAAGGTGAGAATATTGCTTTGGTATCCGTGGGCACAATGAATAAAACGGCCATTGCCGCCGCCGCGCTCCTTCGTAATGAGGGTATAAACCCTAGCATTTACAATGCCCGGTTTATTAAGCCCCTGGATATGAGCCTGGTCAACGCCTTGGTGGAATATGATGCTGTGTATGTATTGGAAGACGCTGCCCGTATCGGAGGGTATGGCTCCCGGCTCCTTGAGGCTATGGCTGTGGGCAAAAAAACGCTGCCCTACTTTCATATTTTCGCATTCCCTGATATCTTTATAGAAGCAGGTGGGCGTGAAGAGTTAATTTCACGTTACAAGCTGGACGAAAAGAGCATTGCCGAGTATATTATAAAGTGGGCGAAGCCCACTCCGAAGGAAGTGTAGCCGGACTTTGCCCGGTGGACGGCGGGGTTTGGGGCAGAGCCCCATTAATTGTAATTTCAAATGAAAAGGAGTTTTACCAAATGGCAAAAAGAAAGCACCAGAATTTAGAAATCGAACGTCAACTAAAACACCGCAGGCTTATATTCCGCATAATAACCTTGTGCGTTGCGGCCATTCTCTTGGTTGCAATAGGAATGGGTATCTGGACCGTACAGGACCGCCGATGGGCCATGCGATATGATGGCGGCCGTGTTTCAACCTCGGATTTTAGAGCAATGATGGATTTGCAATTTGAAGGTGCCATTGACGACCCTGCAGCAAGAAGCGCAGCCGTAACAACCCTCCAAGGTATAACCATGATTCTTGACCGGGCCAACACCCATAATATATCCCTAAGCACCGAGGAATGGGATGAAGCCGTACTCAATGCCGAAAACACCCGGATGCAGATACAGATGTCCTGGGGGGGCTTTGACGGGATTGGATATATCACCAACGAACGAATTGCAGAGCTGTTTAACACAGGTCCACTGATAAGTGGACTTATGGATATCTATGTCCCCACCTATGATATAGACGAAGAAGCATTTACGGAAATGTGGGAAGAGTATCAAGAGACCAGCATCCACAATTTCTGGGATATACAAATTAATATTGTCGAACTGGAAACAGAAGAGCTAGCTCAAGAAGCATATGAAGCCGTGGGCACAATGCCTTTCGTAGATTTAATAAGACAGTTTACACCGTGGATGGATGAAGATTTTGAAATCGAACCCTCTGCCCTGACAAATGATTTGGAAACAGGTGCTTGGGGTATGCTCGCAATAATGGAGCAAATGTGGCTATCACCAGAGGATGCGGAATTCCTATTGGAAATGCAAGCTGGTGAGACCTCCCATATTATTGAGCTTTTCAACATGGAAATGGGTCAGCCTACCTATGTACTTGTGTACGTAGTAAGCCGTGATGATAACGTAGACCTTGACGCGGCAGAAGCTGTTCTTAGGAACAATTGGACTGAAGAAGGCCGCGGTGAGACCTTCCACGAGCTGGTTCTGACCTGGGTAGAAGAAGCCAATTTTCGAATCAATGAGCGAGGTTATAATACGGTATGACCGTAGGCATTGTTGCCAACCGAAATAAGGACTCAGGATTAGCCTATGCGGGAGAGATTGAGAACTTTCTCCGGGCTAAGGGTGTGGTTATTGCTCCCGAAGGCCAAAAGGCAGATTTTTGGGTAGTCCTTGGCGGGGATGGCACAATGCTTAGAGCGGCACGGGAAGCCGCAGTCCTTGATGTACCTTTGTTAGGAATAAATTTGGGTAACATGGGCTTTCTTACAGATGTGGACAGGCAGGACGGTTTTGATGCTTTGGACAAAGCTTTATCTGGGGAATATGAAAGCCAGAAACGACTTATGCTGATAGCTAGCGGCGGTCTTGCCCTTAACGAAGTAGTTGTAGGTAAGGCAACCGGTGCCCCAATGAAGTTCTCTGTATATATTAATGACGCCCATATAGATGATATCCGTGCGGACGGGATTATCGTGGCAACCCCGACGGGTTCTACGGCCTATAGCCTGTCTGCCGGCGGGCCTATACTTGCGCCATATGGTCAGATGATGGTAATTACCCCAATCTGCCCCCATAGCCTTTCCACCCGTCCGTGGGTGGTGACAGCCGAGGACAGAGTCCGTGTTATTCCACCTGGCTCGGCAAATCTTGTGTTGGATGGAGAAAGTTATAGCACTATAAATGGGCCAGATGGCATAGAAGTCTGTCGCGCCCCAGTTTCTGTTACCATAATAAAAACGGCATCGGTGCCTTTTTACGAAATATTACGAAAGAAAAAACTTTTATACTAAGGTGCTATTATGAAATCAAACAGACATGCCGCAATTCTGCATCTAATCCAAGAGCGGGATATCGCAAGCCAGGGGGAGCTGACCGCTGCTTTGGCTGACCTAGGCTTTGGTGCGGCCCAATCTACCATTAGCCGGGATATCCGCGAGCTTAGTCTTGCGTTGGAGCGGTACCCATCAGGGGTAAAATACGTGGCTTCATCCACTCGCAATTTGGATAGGCTTTTAAAGGAAAGCCTGGTTTCCGTTGCCTGCGCCGGACATAATTTGGTGCTCAGGACCAAAAGCGGCATGGCAATGGCAGTTGCTCTGGCCTTGGATGAAATGGAGTTTATGGAAATCCTAGGCTCTGTTGCCGGGGATGATACCGTTTTATGCGTTGTAAGAAGCGAAGCGGAAGCACAAAGCCTAAGGGAGAGATTGGAATGATTCTAACCCTAAGCATCAGAAATGTGGCCCTAATCGATGAGGTCGAGGTAACCTTCGGTCCGGGGCTTAACGTGCTTACGGGGGAAACAGGGGCTGGTAAGTCTATCCTTGTTGATTCAATTAATTTCCTGCTTGGGCAGCGCCCTGGTAGGGATTTTGTGCGTACCGGCGCGGCCTTTGCCGCGGTGGAAGGCATTATCGAAGTAACTGACCCGAGTATAATTTTGGCTCTTAACGGCATGGGTATTGACCTTGCCGGTGAGGGCCAATTATTGTTGGAGCGGACTATCCAGGCGGGAGGTAAGTCTGTCTGCCGTATCAACGGACGGATTGTGACTGCAGGGATGCTCAAGGACGCCTGCGCTTTCCTTGTGGATGTACACGGCCAGCATGAGCATCAGTCCTTACTGGATTCCAATAAGCAGATGGCTCTATTGGATATGTTTTGCGGGGAGGAGCTGGTTTTATATAAAACCGCTCTTGAAGATTTGCTAAAGCAATACAAAGAAAACGCCCGCGCTTTGAAGGAAGTCCAAGGTATAGGCAGCCAACGAGCTGAGCAACTAGAGATATGGAAATTTCAACTCTCAGAAATCGAAAAAGGGGAGCTTAAGCCTGATGAAGAAGAGGCTCTGACCGCCCGACGAACCCGCCTTGCGGCAATTGAAAAGCTGACGACTAACACCAATAACGCACTGTACCTACTATATGGCAGCGAAGGTTCGGCATTAGACAAAATCTCCAATGCAAAGGCCAGAATAACAGAATTAGCCAAGCTAGACCCTACCAAGGAAAAAATGCTTATTAATCTGACGGAAGCAGAGTCCCAACTTGCGGATGTATATCAGGAGCTGAGGGACTACCAAGATGAATTGGATGCCGACCCGGCTGCCCTCGATAAAATAGAATCCCGGCTGGATGTAATTTACCGTCTCAAGAAAAAATACGGCCCAACAGTAGAAGATGTATTAAAAAAGCAGACTCAGCTCGCCCAGAGCCTAGAAAATATAGAAAACAGCGACGTAGAAATTAAACGCCTTCAAGGGATAGTGCGGGGCCTCTCTGCAGAAATTACAAAGCTCTGCGACGCAATGCATAGCTTAAGAGCCCAGTGGGGGCAACGGATATCCGCTCAGATACAGGAAGTCTTGCGAGACTTGGGTATGCAAAGTGCACAAATTTCCATTGATATAACCAAGAAAACAGCCTTCGGCCCGGATGGTAATGACCAGGTAGAATTTCTGATTTCCCCAAACCCCGGTGAGCCACTAAAGTCTCTTAAGCGGATTGCCTCTGGCGGTGAAATGTCCCGTGTAATGCTTGCGATAAAAACCGTACTAGCCGATGCGGATCGTATCGGTACGGTTATTTTTGATGAAGTGGACGCAGGAGTAAGCGGCCGCACCGCCCAGCAGGTAGCCCAAAAACTCCATGGTATCAGCCGCAACCGGCAGATATTATGTATAACTCACTTGCCCCAAATTGCAGCAATGGCCCATACCCATTTCCGGATAGAAAAGACCACAGAAGGACAAAGAACCGTTACATCCGTAACGGCTCTGGAGTTTGAGCAAATGATTGCAGAGCTTGCAAGGCTTATCGGTGGTGCTGAGATTACTTCGGCTACATATGGGGCTGCGCTGGAGATGAAGCAACAGGCGAGAGGGTTCAACCCCCACTGATTTCTGCCCTGATTTTCGAATATCCATATCGCTCCAAATCCAATTCATAGAAAGGTGTTAGCTCGGATATTCCAGCCGCCTCTTGTAAGAGAATGCTCAAATCTGCATTCCAATTCAACCCGGTTTTCCAATCTGCACCTATCTCACTCAACAGTATGCCATACAATGCCCCCATAGTGTAACCAATCGCAATGAACGAATCATTATGGAGCTCGTCAAGACGCCATTTGATTTCTGTTACTATGTCGTTCATGCAATGTAAAGTTAATCTGATTTCTGTGTATACTGCGGTACCTTCAGCTACTTCTATAGCACTTTCCCTTGCGCCGGGATTACCTGCATTTAAATATTGGCGTTTTGCACGTATGGATAACGCATCATATATAGCCTGCAGCCTCTCCTCTCCCGATGTCTCAAGGGCGTGGATTAACGCGTTCAGCTCCAAGCTTATCGTAAGCCGTGAGTAAAAGCTCTCTGTATGAGTGGGAAAAGTACCAGTGCGAATACCCGTAAAAAGCCGTGACTGCCATGTGTGGAATCCCTCGTGTATCATTAGCCGCACGATATAATCCGGGTCATAATACTCCACCACTCTCCACGGCACTATACCCCATTTCCTATCATCTACATATGCTGCTGTATTGTCTATGGGTACAGCGCGCCGAAGCTGACCCACATATACACCAGTTTCGTGTCGCACGAATAAGTTGTCATTATGTTGTACATTGGCAACGGCTTCCCGTGTTACCGCGCACCCAATTACAAACGGGGCGTGAAGATGAACCCCCCACAATGCACCGTTATCCGCATCAAATATCGCTTCCATTTGCGCAAACAAATCCGCTATGGTGTAAACGCAAATACTCTGGAGCTCCGGTACCGGAGCAGGGGAGGGTCCGGCATCATTTTGCCCGGTGTTCCCGCAAGCGGTTAAAACTGATATCAGTATGCAAAATAACATAACAACCCCGATTTTGCGATACCTTTGATACAATGTACGAAGTGCATCAAAGGTGTCGTAAAAACGTCCACTTTTGCGATACCTTTGATACAATACACGAAGTACATCAAAGTTGTTGTAAAAGTGCCAGACATTTTTCATTGCGAAACCTCCTAAATGGGTGCTTCATGAGCCCTTTTTAAAAAGGAAAAAACAAGGGCAATACCAAAATAATAATAACCCCCACAAGAAACTGCAGTGGAATACCAACCTTCATATAATCCAAAAACTTATACTTCCCTGCCACCATAACCATAGCATTAGGGGGCGTCGATACAGGAGTTGCAAAGGACATACTGGCAGCATAAGTCACCGCCATTACAAAGGGTAGGGGGCTTACACCAATCTCCCCGGCTGCAAGGATAGCCACTGGCAGAAACAACACCGCCGTAGCCGTATTGCTGATAAACACACCAAAAATCGAAGTCACCACATAAAGCCCTGCCATTACCACCATAGGCCCCGCCCCGCCCAGTGCCGACGTGATGCCATCCGCTATAAAGGCTACCCCGCCGGTATTTTCTAATGCGGTTGCCATTGGCAGCATACAGGCAATGAGCACTACTATCTGCCAGTTGATGGCACGGTACGCCTGGTCGGTGCTACGCACACTGCGGGTAAGAACCATCAGCAGTCCTGCGATAATTACCGTGATAACGGCAGGAATCCATTCGAATACCAGCATTACTATCATCCCAAGGAGTATTGCACCTGCTAAAATTGCCCGTACTGGATTGAAGGTTACGGACTCAGTCACTTCCCGGGTGATTACTACTATGTCGCTTTTTTCCTTTGCCAGAAGGTCGATGTCATTCCATTTGCCATAAACCAGCAAGGCGTCCCCATAATGAAGCTCGTCTTGGACAGTGGGTAGCTTCGCGCTTTGGTTGCGGCGTTTAATCGAAAGAACCGTAAGTCCGTATTTATCCCGAAAATGTATATCTTTGAGGGATTGATTAATTAGTCCTGAATGAGGGGTTAGGATGACCTCGGCGATATTGGCTTCTTGGATTTGGAGGCCGTCGACTTGCTCGCGAGGGATTGCTTGCAACTCTGTTTCTTTTAAAAGCCTCTCCAAAGAAGGAGCATCGGCATATAGCAGCAAAATATCCTCTGCCTCAACGATATAAGTAGGCTCTGCAAGTACTTGGGTGTAGTTAAATCCCGGTAAAAGCGTAGCCATTCCCGTAGCTTTTTTTCGCAACTTAAGAACAGTGATATTGTAAAGACTTGGCCATTTCAGCTCCTTGAGCTTTTTCCCTACAATGTCGTGGCCGGCTGAGACCTGTACATAATGAAGATTGCCATCTATTCCATATTGGGAAAGAAGCTCGGATACATTGATAGAATCGGCGACTTTCGAGGTTTTATCGTAGGGCTTATCAAGGATTCTCCGCCCGACAAACCACATATAAAGAGTACCTACAACAAGGATGATTAGTCCGATAGGGGTAAAATCAAAAAACGATAGGCCGGGGAGTCCATGGTTAATAAGGGCATCCCGGGCAAGTAGGTTGGGGGCGGTACCAATAAGGGTCAAAGCACCTCCCATGCTTGCGCCAAAGGCCAAGGGCATAAGGAGCTTACCGGGATGTATGTTCATTTTTACGCTTAGGCTCACCACTATAGGCATCAAGATAGCAACAGTCCCTGTGTTGCTGATAAAACTGCCGATTACGGCAACTAGCAGCTTTACAAATACCAGCATTCGGAATTCACTATTGCCTGTGAGCTTCACAAGCAAGTTGCCTGCCTTAGTGGCAAGCCCTGTCGCGGAAATTCCTTCTCCAACGATAAACAGCACCGCAAGCATTACAACCACAGTACTGGAAAACCCGGACAAGGCTTCCGACACAGTTATTACTCCCGCAAGATAAAGTGCCAATAGTGAGCAAAGTGCCACTAAGTCCGAACGAAACCGAGGTATGGCAAAGCATACGGTTGTGGCAATAAGAATCATAAAAACCAATTGCATTTCACTAAACATAGATAAAAAACTCATCCCTTCGAAAATTTATTTTTCCGCCAATTCTCTCATTGTCTTCTTATCATATATAAACTGGCCAATAAATTTATCCGCGGCAACCAGAAGAATTAGGCCATACTCAATGGAGAGGAGATAGCTCCTGAAATTGTATATATTACCCACCTCGAACCGCCCAGACCCATCTAGTAACAACAACAATCTGGAGGTAGTCAGGGCGAAGATATAGAACAGGTATAAAGATGCCTTGAATGACACAAAATGCAAAACCCTGGCTTTGCGATTCGCCGCAACCCTTTTCTCGGCACTTTTTTTTAGCTTAACTAGATATAGCCTATCTACCAGCAATACAATAGTAATAAGCACTAGATTCCAGATATATGTGCGCAGAGCAAACCCATCTGTTCCCCGAGCAAAAATGCCAAAATAGGTAAATAAACCGTAAATCACCGCCATTGCAATGGCGTAAATGGCATATAGTAAATAACTGAGCCCAGGCTTCTTGGTGTAGGACATCATCGGCATCTAGCTCACCACCCGTTTCTTGATTCCAAGGTACGATTTAATTTGAGGGATATGCTGAATAACATGAATGATAATTAACACAAGACCAACCCGGGCTGTTATTCCATGAAGACGGCCCCAAGCAAAGTCATCTGCCGCCTCGTTAAAGAATGGCCCAAGGGCGATAAATCCTGTAATAATAGAGATTCCCCAAACCACCAGTAAAATAATATCAATGATATACTTCCCCTGTACAGCTTTTTTAAGCTTCCCGGCAAAACAAGACTTGGTAGTAGCCGCAATCCACTTTCTGTGTATGCAAATATGAATAGAAAAGAACAGCGCGCAAGCACTACCCACTATAATATGGTAAATGGCTCCACCGGTACCGTCCCATCTAACGAAAGAAAGAATCAAAAAAATTGTCATAATAATATCAACAATGATTTTTGTGGGTTTTTTGTTCACAAAACAACCTCCTTTTGAGGAAGTATACCATATTTATAGACAAAAAAAGGGTGCTTGGACGATGGGTGATGACATGCTATTATGCTAATATCTATGTAGAAGATTTATTTTATCGGGGGAAAATGGATGAACAAATCACTTAACGAAACTTGGGAACAGCACATAAAAAGCAAGGGCGCAGATTTTGTATACTATGTCGATGCAACTGCCCTGCCTGGGGATGCCGCCGATGGATATTCATGTGCTATTCTTTTCGGGAAAGCCTTATCGAAGGAATATATAAATGCCCTTAGAGCAGGTGAAAAGCCTAGGACCAAAGAGGTTATCAACACCGAACGCAAAATGGATAATCTTGCCGTAAAATTAGCAGATCAGTTGGAAGCCGAAGGATACAGCAGTATCGCCAGGCTAAAATTTGGACGCCTACCCCATAAAACCGTCGCACTTAACGCCGGATTAGGATTTATAGGTAAAAATAATCTGCTGGTTACGGACCGGTTCGGTTGCGCAGTACTGTTGGGTAAAGTTCTGACCACAGCCCCTTTTGCAACAATGAGTAAATCCCCAATGGAACCCCAATGCGGTGATTGCTCTATTTGCGTTGATGTGTGTCCCACAAAAGCCCTACATGGTACAACATGGAGCACTACAACCACACGGGATGAGATAATGGTGAGAAAACTCTGTACTCTATGCCTAAAATGTATGCTATGGTGTCCGTATACGGAAAAATATTCAGAAAATTATTGGGTGAAGGAGATAAGCCAATGAAAAAACTTGACCAACCAAATTTTTTCGCCCGTCCCGTAAAAGATGTTGCACAACGGCAGTTTACTCATATACAGTAAGCTGGTAATCCTTAAAGACACCATGCTCGTAAATATATTTCGCAGAAAATATCCCTTTGTGTTCATCCAGCCATTTCAAAAAATACCGGTCGCCTCCGTGCATCGGCAATTCATTCAATTTATTTTTATCCACCCACACTAATTTCCCTTCTTCGCATGGCTGCATCTCTCCTGTAAATTCCGTAGCTACGAATAAAAAGACATACCAGTCTTCTTGTTTGAAGAATCCCGGAAATGTTAAAATACCTCTTAGCTGGGGATTTTTTATATGCAGCCCACTTTCTTCAAAAACCTCTCTGACCACACAATCCTCAGGGGATTCCCCAGTTTCGAATTTACCACCTAGTCCGACATATCGACCCCTGTGCATATCATTTTGCTTTTTTGTTCTGTGAAGCATTAGGTATTGATTATTTTTTTCAATGTAACAAAGTGTTCCTAATTTCATAAGTACCTCCTCGACAGCACCTTGTGCGTTACCCGTGTCGATAGCGCATGAAAGCGCAAGAACGACTACGGCAAGCCCAATTGTTCTGATTATAACAATAGATTCCAAGCCTTATGAAAATTATATCCGCGAACTTACCTCCTTCAATCACGTTTCTCAATAACGTTCGCTATAATCCTCTGTGAACCATTTCCCGCACCGCAAAGGACGCCACATCTTCCGAATACCTTCCCGCGCCAAAGCCTGCGTCGTAGCCTAGTTCTTTGGCCAGCTCGTGAGTAATCCTGGCTCCGCCACAGATTAATATTACTTTCTCTCTCATTCTTTCCGCTTCCAGTAGCTCTACCAGCTCTGTCAGGTTAGTTATATGGATATCCTTTTGGGTGACGGTCTGGCTTACAAGCAGAACGTCGGCCTCTAGTTCCTTTGCCTTTTTTACGAACTCCTCATTAGGGACCTGGCTGCCTAGGTTATGGGCTTCTATCATTTCGTAGCGTTCCAGACCGTAGTGGCCGGCGAAGCCTTTCATATTCATTATGGCGTCTATGCCTACGGTGTGAGCATCTGTGCCTGTGGAAGCTCCTATTACTACTATTTTGCGGCAGATATTTTCCCGGATGTAATCTGAGACCTCATCCATGGTCATTACATCGCCTTCTACGGATTGGACATGGATTTCTGCGTAGTTGACGACGTGGGCTACGCTGCCATATACCACATAGAAGGTAAAGCCTTCGGACAGAGTTTTTCTGTGGACGACTTGAGGGTCGCTTAGGCCCATTTTCCCGGCTAAAATTATGGCCGCTGCCGCGCCTTTGTCGTCGTTGGGTATGGGCAAGGTAAAGGATAATTGAACTTTGCCGTCGTCTAGGGTGTCGCCATATGGTTTAATTAGCATTGTTTTCGCCCCTTTGCATTAGCTCTATGAATGGGTTGAAATACCCTTCACTTTTTAGCACTACGCCGTCCAGCCCTTTGCCCCGGTCTGGACATCGCTTTATTCCCGCAAAGGTACCTTGCTCCAGGGTTGCGAAGAGCTTGCTTTTATCAATTTGCGCTAGGAGGGCGCAGGCCTTGTCCAGTACCACTTTTGCGCGGCTTTGGATTATGCCGTCTTCTTTGAAGATTATCTCGTCTCCTAGTCCCTCCATAGTGTTGAAGATATACTGGGCATTTTCGATTGCAAGTGCCCGGTCAGACATAAATGGGGTATGAATAGCCTCGGTTAGCATCCCTAGCAGGTGGATTTTTTGGTCTGTCATTATAGATACCGCATTAAACAGCGCGTTTTGTACCGCCCCCATAAAGATATCCCCCGTCATAAATTTGGTGGGAGGCATGTATTTTAGAGGAGCGTGGGGGAAAATCTCCCGAGCCATTTGTGCTTGTGCCAGCTCGTAAAGGAATCCGTTTTTTACATCCGGGGATATTTCAAAGGCATGGCCTAGGCCCATTTGCTCCTCAGGCAGGCCCGTCATTAGGGCGAATTGTTCGTTCAAGAATTGGGAAGTCAGGACAGTATGGGCTTCCTCTACTGCGTCTGCCGTTGTAAGGTAGTTGTCCTCGCCGGTGTTGATAATAATTCCCGCAAAGCCATTGATTACACGGGAGAAATACTGGTCGATTATGGTCCGCTTCATGTTAATATCTCGGAAAAGAATGCCGTATAGGGCATCGTTGAGCATTACATCCAGCCGTTCTAATGCGCCTATTGCGGCGATTTCCGGCATACATAGGCCGGAGGCGTAGTTACATAGACGGATATATCGTCCTGCTTTGGCCCCAGCTTCATCTAAGGCGGCACGCATAATCCGGAAATTCTCCTGGGTGGCATAGGTGCCGCCAAAGCCCTGGGTTGTTGCGCCATAGGGTACGAAGTCCAGTAGGCTCTGGCCTGTTGTGCGTATTACGGCGATTATATCCGCACCCTGTTCCACCGCCGCAACCGCCTGGGTTACATCCTCGTAGATATTGCCTGTGGCTACTATTACATAGATATATGGGCCGCTTTTCTCGCCATACTTTTCTATAAGACTCTTTCGATGGGAGCGGTTTTCTTTTATTTTTGATACGGATTTTTCGGCGTATGTGAAGGCGGTTTTTTTTGCGTCATATAGGTTGTTCAGTGGAACCTGGGTCAGGTTTAGACGTCCATCGCTGATTCTTTCAGCAATTTCCTGTGGCTGAAAATCAAGGGTTTTGGCAGCGTTACCGATGAGTAATGCCACTCCGGTTGAAAGTAACTGGTTTTCTACCAAGTGGTCCACAACTATATTTGGCAGTGGAATATCGATTTCATTTACACCGTCGATGCCAAGCAGGCGGCAAATGGTCCGCTCTACTGCTACAGTTGTATGCAGGTCAATATAATCCTGAGTGTGCTGGGATATGCTTTTGGCGTATTTCCGGGCTTGAGCTATGGTTTCCTTGCATAGGTTTAGCTTCATTGGTTACCCCTCTGCTTTCTCGCTAGGCCCTCTGGTTCCAGGGAAAGCTGTTGGTTATTTTGCAACGCCGCTAAGCCTACAAATTTCACATCTTTTTTTCCGGTGCAAACATCACAGCGGCAGACGGTGGTATAGGTCTCTGGCTCGGTATATGCGGTGATAACCCCTTCGAAGTTCCGCAGGATGGCCTTATTGGTGCCGTAAGAAATTAAGTAATTGGGCATAACGGGGATTTTGCCGCCGCCTCCCGGCGCATCCACAACGAATGTCGGTACGGCAAAGCCGGAGGTATGGCCCCGCAGTGCCTCGATAATTTCGATTCCCTTAGAAACCGGTGTCCTAAAGTGGGTTAACCCCTGGGCCAGGTCGCATTGATAAATATAGTATGGCCGTACACGGATTTTCACTAATTTCTGCACCAGCTCCTTCATTACATGAACACAGTCGTTGATCCCTGCAAGTAACACCGATTGATTGCCCAGGGGAATCCCAGCGTCCGCCAGCTTTTCACAGGCAGCAATTGCATCCGGAGTGATTTCCTTAGGGTGATTGAAATGGGTGTTGACCCAGATTGGATGATATTTTTTGAGCATTGCGCATAGTTCGTCGGTGACCCGTTGGGGCAGTACCACCGGCAGGCGGGTGCCCAAGCGGATTATCTCTACATGGGGGATTGCGTGGAGCTTTTTGATTATATACTCCAGTTTATCATCCTCAAGCATCAGGGGGTCGCCGCCAGATAACAGCACATCACGGATAACCGGGGTTTTTGCGATATAGTCAATGGCCTTTTCTATTTGCTCTGTGGGCATTGAGGAATCATGCTGTCCGGCAAAACGCCGCCTTGTGCAATGACGGCAATACATGCCGCATTGGTCTGTAATTAGCAACAGTGCCCGGTCAGGGTAACGATGGGTTAGGCCTTGTACAGGGGAATCCCCGTCCTCATGTAGGGGATCGACCAAGTCCTCTTCCACTGTTTTGAGCTCACTTTGAGAGGGGATACACTGCATTCGTATCGGGTCATATGGGTCGGCTAGGTCAATTAGGGACATGTAATAAGGTGTAATTGCCATACGGAACTGACTTAAGCAGGTTGCGATATTTGCCCCGTCCGCACGACCTAAGGGGATTAGCTCTTTGAGGCCATCCGCTGTTTTTACTCTGTTTTTTAAATGCCAGTGCCAGTCGTTCCACTCAGGGGCTAGGATATCCTTGTATATGGCGTTGTTCATACCGCACCTCCATATTTCTCTTCGAAAATTGCCCGTAGTTTTGGGTTTTCCCTAAGCTGCGCCAGGGTAATTTCCGCATGGTCCTTTGTATAGCCGTTGCCTATTATCATTGTGACGTCCTTGCCGACGCCTTCCGCACCTAGTGCCGCTCGGGTGAAGCTGGTTGCCATTGAGAATAAATAAACAATGCCTCCGTTTCGGACAGGAAGAATGCTTGACATCTCGGTGCCTGGGACGTTGACTACATTGATGGAGATATCGTATTCACGGCCTTTGTTGACTAAAGCGGCTTTATCCAAAATGACAAAAGCATCAGTGGCATCTGCGACAATGACCTCATGACACAGCCCTGCGGCCTGCAGCTTTTCCTTATCTTCCTCCAGCACACACACCGCAACGACCCGTCCTGTAGGGCCGACTCGCTTCATTGCCTCGTTGCAGCAGAGCATACCGGACTTGCCGCCTCCCCCCAGAATCAGCACACTATCCCCAGGACGTACCAGTTTTGCCATTTGGGCGGGAGCACCCGCAACATCCAGAGCGGCTAATGCCAGCTCTTGGGACATATCTTCCGGAAGTTTTGCGTAGATTCCTGTTTCGAAAAGAATGGCCTGTGCGTCCACATCCACTCGATCTATATCCGTATGAATGGCCTTGATAGCGTTAATTTTTAGAGGTGTAAGGGAAAGGGAGACCAAAGTTGCAATTTTATCTCCCTCTCTTAGGTCTCGATTAGAAAGCTCCGAGCCGATTTTAGCAACGGTACCGATGAGCATTCCGCCGGAGCCTGTGACGGGGTTTTGCATCTTACCCCGCTGATTTACAATTTCCAGGATTTTCGCTCCTATGTCTGTGGTTTCGTTTTTGATTTGGGTGAAGGAGGCAGAGTCGATATTGAGAGAGATTACGTCTATTAGGATTTCGTTGGAATGGATGGTCATATCATTGTCAAGGCGCAAGGCGGCTTGGGGTAGTACACCCGCCGGTTCTATTACCCGGTGGGTGCCGTATTTGCAAGATTTTTTCATAATCCTATTATCCTCCTTGCCTCTGCCGGGGATGCAATCTCCCGTCCCAGCTCGTGGCTTAAGCGTACAGCTTTTTCTACCAACTCGCCGTTTGATTTTGCCAGTACCCCTTTGGATAGGTAAATATTATCCTCAAATCCTACCCGCACATGGCCCCCTGAGATAATTCCCATTACCGCCATGGGAAACTGGGCCCGTCCGATTCCCGTCACCGTGAATGTGGCGTCCGTAGGGATGCTGTCACGCATAAAGGTAAAATCTCGAGGGGTTGCGGCAATACCGCCGTTTACACCCATCACAAAATTGAAATGCATGGGTGAGGCGATAAAGCCTTGCTTATTCAAACGGAGGGCGGTATCTATCATGCCCTTGTCAAAGACCTCGACTTCGGGCTTGACGCCAAGCTCCAGCATCTTCTTACCAAACTCCTTGATGGTATTTTCCGTATTAACAAAAATATCATCCCCGCCGAAGTTACATGTGCCGCAATCCAAGGTTGCCATTTCCGGGTGTAAGTTAACAGACTGGATACGCTCGGCATTGGACATGCCTACGGCTCCACCGGTAGAGGGTTGGATTATTGCCTCTGGGCAAAGGCGTTTAATCTCGGCTATGCATTCGGCAAAGCGAGCCTCACATTGGGTTGGGGTGCCGTCATCTGTGCGGACATGGAGATGGATTATGCTTGCACCTGCTTCGTAGGCTAGGCGGGCTTCCCTGCCTATCTCATCGACCGTATAAGGTACAGCTGGATTATGGGCCTTTGTGACCTCTGCGCCGCAAATGGCGGCGGTGATTATTAATTTATCCATTCTGCCTCTCCTTAGGGACGACACAAGTCCCGCTTGCGCGGCATACTAAAACTGGCTCAGTCAGTATCTTTGCGGCGGTTGGGCCTCTCTCTGGGGCGGGGGCAATTACCTTTTTTGCGGTGAATATCATTTTGCGGGAGGTGTTGCCTACGGAGATAATTTCTCCATCTGCTTCGATATAATCCCCAGCGTAGACGGGAGCTAGAAACTCCACATTGTCATAGGCTACAAACAGCCCTTCGTCGCCGTCATGTTGGATTAGAAGCTCCGTGGCTACATCCCCGAAGAGCTGCAGCATTTTCGCACCATCTACCAGCCCACCCGCGTAATGGGCATCATGGGCGGATATTCGTATTCGTATCATTGTTGACCTCCTTGTTTATCTTGGCCAATAAATCTTTGTTCAGGCCGATTAGTTTACATATTTTGAGTGCATCCTTTGGGGGTGGGGCGTCGTGGCGGGCTTCGACTAAATTGTAATCCATATACCCCGTGCCCTTGAGACCTGCCACTTGGTAATGCTTGAATCTGGGGGATGTTACCTGGTTATAATGGGTTGCGATAACGCAAATACTGCTGGAAGTGGCTAAATGATTAGCTACGCCACGGACAATAGCTGCACCCTCCTCAGGATTGGTGCCCCGCGCCGGTTCATCCAGGGCGATAAACAGAAAATCGGATTTTGTGCGAAGGGCAACTTCATTGAGCCGGGTCATTTCCCCTCCAAAGCTGGAAAGCCCCTGTCCGATATCTTCCATTTCCTCGGATATCATGCAGACTCCGTCAAATAGAGGCACTTCTGCTTCTTGCGCAAACACAAAAAAACCGGCCCGACATAGCAGGGTGTTAAGCACGACAGACTTTAACGCCACGCTTTTACCCCCCATATTGGCTCCGGTTATTATGGTAATGCCTTTGTCAAAAGTGACAAAAATTTTTGTGAGACTGTGGTTTTTAAGGGTTTCGGCTATATATGGGTTGCCCATTTCTTTAAATGAAAGAACCTCGCGTTTACTGAGAATAGGGCGGGCAGCCCCAAGTTCCTGTGCAAGGCGCGCCTTTGCCATGGTCAAATCCAATTCGCCAATATTATTCATGTTGGATAAGAATGTGGCTGTATGTTTACGCAGCTTTTTCGTTATTTCTTGTAAAACCCTGGTTTCCTCCGCGACTTCTTGTTCCACCAGCAGAGGGTCGATTATCTCTGCTCGCAGCTTTTCTTTGCGAATTGAATAAAGCATGGGAGATTCCACAGTGTAGGTGGCAATTCGTAGCCCGCTAGGGTCAACAATAGCAAGTGCATCTGACATTGGCTGTAAGCTTATCCCCTTCAATTCTGGTATATGCAGCTTCTCAAATGTAATGAGAAAATGCTTGATTTCGAAAATATCTACCTGGGTGAGGGTTTCGGTTTTTGTGATAGAGCCTCGGATATTTTTGAGGGCAGCAAGATGTGGACGGATTTCATCAAAATCCATTAATTTTTCTATATTATCAAAGCAGGCTTCAAGTGCTGCCTGGTCAAGGAAGGAGAGGTGCTTAAGCTTTTCCCGGCCATAGGGAGAATCAGGCTCGAGCCGAGTTAGTACATAGTTAAGACCAATGGTTTCCCGCTGCACAGCATCCAAACCAAACACAGAATCACTCCAAGGTACACCAGCTCCCTTCTTTAGAAGGGGTGCCGCCGAAGGCAGGCGGGGGTTGCCAGCTTGCGTAGCGCAATAGCTGAACACCTAGGGTTGCGGCTTGCGGACACAACCCCCTCGCCGCCTTCGGCGTCTTTCCCCCTTCCATCGGAAGGGGGCTTTATTGGTGTAAGTTATATACCGGGATTGTAACAGCTTCCTGCATTTTCTCCAAGAAATCATTGGGACTGTAGCCGGTGTTATATGGTGATGTAGGATTGATGGTAAGGGCAGCCAAACGCAGGGGAGTCCTTACAGCTAGGGTTACTTTTTTGGCACGTAGTCTGTCATAGGTTGTGGATGAGATTAATATCTTACCCGGGTCTTCGGCGACTATTGTTTCCCCTTCTTTAATTCCATGGAGCACAGAGTCCATCACTGCTCCCGGTATATATATGTAGTTTTTCCCTTCGAATTTATGCAAATTAAATATTTCAACTATGTGGCGGGTTTCACGGATTGTTTCCACCATACTTGGGCTAAAGCTTGCGCCAGTGCATAACACCACCGCATCTCCAATATTGGCCTGGGTTTTGCGGCTCACCGCCCCGTCTATCAGGATTTTATCCCCTGGCAGATGGGGCAGCAAATCAGCGATTTGGGCGGCAATAGACGGCCCCCCCAGCTGCACAAATCCGTCGGACAAGGCCCGCACAATCACAACCCGCCCCAGGGGGGTACTGATTCCCGTAACATCTAGTATTTCCTTTGAAATATCGCATAATGGCAGCAATTTTTCGGCGGTGGCAATCACAGTATTTTTGTACACGAATATTCTAGACTTGTCCGTGCCCGTCACAACATCCACGCTCTCCCCATCCCGTCCGATGCTGGTAAGGGAAACTTGCCGAAAGGCTTTTATCAAATGGTTAAGGGTGGTAGTTTTACCGGAATTTTTGGCCATCCCAATAATAGTAATTACGCGATAAGGCGAGAGCAGCTCAGGCAAACTCATAGCAAAATCTCACCGATAGAATATGTCACGGCTCTGCCTCCAATCTTTACCCGGTCTCCCTCAGCTCGGCAAAATAACTCCCCGCCACGCTCGGAAATTTGCAATGCCCGGAAGGAATCTTTACCCATAATCTTTTGCCAATAGGGGACCAACAATGTGTGGGCAGAACCCGTTACCGGGTCTTCAGCTATCCCATACTTGGGTGTGAAGTAGCGGGATACAAAGTCAACGCCCAGCTGTGAAGATGCCGCCGTAATAATAATACCAGACAAATCAATCCGTGCCGCCTTGGCCAAGTCGCAGACAGCGGTTTTGACCTGGGCTTCACTTTCAAAGACAAGAATATATTCCTCAGTACCCCGCCAGACCTCTTTTGGTGTAAATTGAAAACAATCCAACTGGGGCTGAAAGTCAATCTCATATACATTATCCCCAGGGAAATCTAAAGTCAGCAAATCACCCTCATATGCAACTTTCAAAATACCTCGCCCACACTCAAAAACCAGTTCCTTTTCCTGTGCCCCCTCATGAGCAAACAGAGCATGTGCCGCCGCCAAAGTCCCGTGACCGCAAAGACCAATTTCCGCCGTGGGTGTAAACCAGCGTATATGCATATCGATGCCAGAGCGCAGCACAAAGGCTGTCTCGGAAAGATTATTTTCCATGGCGATATTCTGCATCAGTTCATCAGAAGGCCATGTATCATATACAAAGCACACAGCAGCAGGGTTGCCGGAGAATAGTTGGCTGGTGAATGAGTCAATTTGGTATAGCTTCATGGGGCACCTCCTTTATTGTAGGTATTTTAGCATAATAAAAAACAGCTTGGGATAATAATCGCCAAGCTGTTTTGACTGTGGAATTTACCTAAGCGTACTGTGGTTAACCTATGGGCAATTATAAATGTGGTGCGACGTGTATCCCTGACAAGTTCTCTTGGATGCCAGTATATTGACGGTAATACTCCTATCTGTTTGCCTGCGCAAACAAGAATGTCCCTATCCCAACCGATACAGCCAGGTTATATGAGTCAATCATATTTGATTGAAGGATTTGAACACTTGTCCCCACACGACGAAAGGATTCAGGCAATCCTGTTGCTTCGTTGCCAAATACAAGGGAGTATTTTTTGCTATACGGAATATTATTAGGCCCGAGCTCAATATCCCCATCTATCATAAATGGGTAAATCTCATGAGTTTCGAAGTGGTGCTGATACTCATCAAAAGAAGTAAAAGTCTCGATATTAAGTCGAAACAATGCCCCCATAGATGCGCGAACTACCTTAGGATTCCAGTAATCTGCACCAGGGGTAATTATGGCTAGGTTGGTAATACCAACCCCGGCCAATGTACGTATAATCGTCCCGAGGTTGCCCATATCGTTGGGATTCACCAGCACAACATGAGGCTGGGTATCAGACAGCCGGCTAATGTATTTAGAAAACTGCCCAATCACAAAGCTATTCTCTTTTTGGCTTAGTCTCTTGAATACCCGGTCGTTCTGGGTGAGCGCAATAGACCGCTCATTACACAATACCTGCAACTGGATAATATCCTTATATGCAGAATGAACAAATACCTGAGTAATCTGTTCAGGCCGGACAGCTAATAACTCAAAAGTTGCGTAAGCTCCCAATACGTATGAGTAATCCAGTTCATTTTTATATATTTGTATATCCTTCATTAGGCTCCACTCCTTAAAATAGTCTTAAGGATGCAAAGCCCGAAAATAGACGCTAGTTATAGCAAATTAAATGAGAAAGAGTTCTGACCGAATCGAAAATCGCAAAGAGTTCAATGCGTTTTCTACGACAGGCAGGACTGATTTCGAATTAATTCGATACAAAAACAAGACCTCTATGCAAAGTGCGTCCAATATTTTCAGACTTTGCATAGAGTGGGAAGAGTACAATACCGTAGTTAATAGCCATGAATTCACCTCCTTTTTTGGAATTTTAGCAGGTTTTTATGTGTTTTTGTAGGTAGGATTTGGTTATAAATTAAAAAGCCATACCGGGGGTATGGCGTAGCTCAATGGACAAACTCGGAAGTGCTGGAATGAAGGAGCCTCATTCCTGATGGTATTGACCTCAGGAGAGGTTGGCTATCACGGGATGATGGGGTTTATATTGTACCGATTGGGTGTTGAGGGGGTAACGATGAAAACAAAAAGCCAGCAAACCCATGAATCTACAGGCTTTGCGGACGGAGGGTAAGGGATTCTTCTGAAAATACCCTTTTACATCGCCTCCGTGCCGTTTACAACCACATTGCAAGTCTTTATTTTACTGGGTTTTTCTTGTGTTTTCAATTGTCAATGTTTCGGTGTTGCCCTCACGCATTTAGCGAAAACGTGTAAAAATCGTGTACGCTTTTCATAACGCATTAAGCACGTCAACCGCTCTTTCTTCTTCCCTTGGGTACAGGTGACTATAGGTATTCCAAGTCATTTCAATCTTAGAGTGTCCAAGTCTGCGGGCTATCTCCTGTATGTTGATACCCTCGTTGGCTAAGACCGAAACGTGAGAGTGCCTAAAGTCATGTATTCGGATTCTTTTCTGCCCTGCGGTTTTAGCATAAAGCGTGTTCTTCTTGTCAAGTGTGCCATCTCTTAAATGTACTTGACCGCCACATATCCGAAAATCATCACTAAACCCTTTTAACTGTTCCTGTCGCTTCTTGTGTTCGTCCAAAATCCCAATCAATGGTTTTGGCATTTGAAGCGTTCTAACTGATGAATGGTTTTTTGGGGGCGTTTCCCTGTCTGCACCCATGCGTAATTGTCTGATACTACGTTTTACAGAAAGATGTGAGCCGTCCAAGTCGTTCCACTTCAAGGCGTGGATTTCGCCTTTTCTAAGCCCTGTATAAAACGCAATTGAGAAGAATACAAAATAATCCCATTCAGACAAATCCTTATGCATGGTCTCTCTTTCTTTTGCAGTCTGCTCTATCGTGCTGATGAATTGCCTAAACTCCTGTGCTGTATAGTAGGACATTTCCTTTTTAATCAGTGACGAATCCGCAAAATTTCCAACTAGCTTTAATGGATTCTTAGGCAAATACTCCATCTTTACCGCAAAGTTCAACATAGCATTAAAATTATCATAAATATATTTCTTGGTTTTCAATGATAACTTTTCTTGTTTGTATGACAGGCGTTCTTCAATCGACACTTTCCATTCTTGCAGTAGTTTAGTGCTTATTCTGTCAATGCGAACATCTTTGAACATTGGCAAAACATAAACCCGCATAGTT
>WQVF01000024.1 GCA_009781725.1 Defluviitaleaceae bacterium | reverse complement strand
CAAGCCAAGACCACCCCGGCGCTTCGCGCCACCCCTCCGCAGGAGGGGAATTAAATACTATACGTATAAAAATTCCCCTCTGGGGAGGGGAAAGACGCCGTAGGCGGCGAGGGGTGGTCTCCGTTTGGCAACATTCTGCATTTTGGATTGTAAATTAGACTGACGTGAGCCCGGGGTGACGGGCTTCTGTAATGCTTCTTAGCGTGACAGCCCCTAATTCGCTATACATGGATTTTCCATGGATTATCAAAATAAAAAAACCGTATGTCACCATACGGTCTTTTTCACAGAGATTTGTACTTCCATTACGCGACGCCTTATAAATCCAGGGATTTTGTGATTTGCATAAAATGGCAACTTGTGTATTTCTTGCACTACTGTACTAGTCACATAATACAAAAAATCATGGATTCATATAATTGCTACTCCAGGATTAAATTATGCCGATATGTCCCGGCACGCTCGCCCTTGGCGGTTATGGTTACCTGACTTCCCGCGGGAGCCTTGATTAACCACTCAGCTTTTTTCTCACTACGTCCAGGCATATGGCCAAACTCCAGTTTGGCTTTGCCTTGGGCTACTTCTACTCCATCGCCACTGATTATCGCCTCTACCGGCTTGCAAACTGCAATTTGAGATGCAAGAGTTGTTCCTGCTGTATTAAGATACCCGCTGTTGACCACGCCGCAGCTTATCCGGTAAATTCCTTCAGCTACCTTTTCCGCCTTTACCTTGCGGACTTTTAGGCTGGCCATTGCCCTTGCTTGCATATTTGTGAACCGCATATTTTTTTCGCATACATCCGTTAGGAAGCATTCCGGCGGATTTTGGAAAATATATTTATTTTTCCAGCCGCCAATCTCTACATCACCTAGTTGGGGATGTTTAAATTTAGTCCAGGGAAGAAACCCATCCAGATTTTCTTTGTCATTCCATACCAAAATCTTTAGAATGTCTTCTTCCTGCTCTTTGTCGGTTTTGGGCTTTGGGGGAGCATCAAATTTTAACTTCTCCACACCTGCCATTACCGGAGCACTCCATAGCTCTGTTGACCAGGCCAGAATGCCGCGATGGTGATAAATCCAGTCCAAATATACTCCCCGCAAGGGTTTTTTGGGGTCTGCCGTAAAAGCATCAAACACGCCACAATGACCATAATCAGTGATTTCCGCGCCAAGAGTCCCCAAGAGCTTGTAGGCATCTAGGTCTTCCTTGACCATATCTTTATCAGAAATAGTGCAGCAAGGGCGCAGATGCACATTGCCATATGTGTGATAGCTCATTGCCCCGGCAATGTTTTTTTTGCCAATCAGAAAATCGGCAACTGCCTTGGTTTCCGGCTCGGAAAGGGCGTAATCCCCTGAGCCGACTTGCTTTGCGTCAATATCCCAGAAAGCAGGCATATTGCGGTTTACATCCAATCCCCAGCGAGGACGAGCAATAGGAATTTCTACTCCGTCATATTCCACGATGCGTCCTTCTTGGTAAAGGCGGTAATACTTCCCTCCAAAAGCATCGGGCTTGCGGCGTACCATCAGGCGAGGGTCAGATTTGGAAGTTGTCCATTCCCCATGAGGGTCTTCTATCCGCATTTGGGTAATTAGGCCATCGCCGTTCATGTCTTCGGCATGAAGGCCGGGTTGGTCTTCTTCAAATGGGAAGATGCGAGTTGAAGAACGTAAAGTGAATGGGGTATGCATGTACATTTCGGAGCCGTCTATGCAGACTCGAGGGACTACATACCAGGTATAGTTTTCAAGGAGCTCTGTGGCCTCACTGTCGCTTCCGTAATTTTCTAGGAACCAACTGACAGTGTAGAGGGCTACCGCAGAACCAGTGACCTCCCCTGCATGGAAGTTCGCATCCACGTAATAGCCAGGCTTTTCGTCGGCAGGGGTGCCAGGGGCTGTAATCTCCAGACAGATAATTTCCCGGCCTTCGTATGTTCTGCCGATTGGGTAGGACTTTACCAGCTCCGGGAATGCATTGCACCAGGCGGCTGTTAGTCCCAGAATCTCGGCCCAGGTGTGATACTTTGCGGATTCGTATGGTACTTTCATGCTGCTCATTCCTCTCGTATTGTATGACGTGCTGCACCTGCTCTTTCGGCTGTGGCGGTAATGCATAGTGCCACGCCTGGCTCTACTTCTACAATCCACTCCACTTTCTTGCGACGGCCGACTGGACTTCCGTTGCCAAAGTAGCCGTATGGAACCTCTGTGCCCCGCCCGGTGAGATGGCCGATTTCAATTTCCGCCTCCCCTTGCAGCACTTTGCCACCGGAGATTTCCGCCTTTATCGGGGCGGTAATTTTATTGTTTATAGCTTTCTGAGTACTGGATGAGGGCAGGAAGCCGGTGTTTTCAATAGCGGCGGTAATTTTCCACACTTTATCGCCGATTTTTTCACGACGAACATCCCTTATCTCCACTTGGGGCAAGGCTTCCATATGCATAAGAGTAAAGCGCAGGGCCTTTTCGCATTCTTCCTGTAAAAATTTCTTTGGCGGGTTTTGCTGGCCTTCCTTGAGGTTCCAGCCTCCGATTTCTACATCCCCAAGTTGTGGATGCTCGAATGGGGTCCAGGCATTGAAGCATTCCCCGTTCATTGCTTCATCGTTCCAGCGCAAGGCTTTCAACTGGATTTCTTCCATTTCCTTATAGTTGAGTTTTGCAAACGCGGCAAATCCTTTTTCCTTGACACCGGCACGACCCAGCAAGTCCCATAGCTCCGTAGCAAAGGAGCTGATGCCCAGATATTCATATGTCAGGTCCATAAAGGTGCCCCATTGAGGTTTTTTATCGGCGAAAACACCGAAAACATCCTGGCAAGGGTAACCGGTGATTTCTTCTCCCAAGGTCCCGAGATTCTTGTAAATTGCCAGGTCTGCCGGGGGCATTTTATCATCCCCTTCTATGCAGTTTGCCCTAAGCAATATACCCCCGGATGTATGATGGTATGTTGCCCCTGCAATATTCCTTTTGCTTAACAAGAAGTCGGTGACGGCTTTGCTTTCCGGCTCGGAAAGGGGGGTATCCCCTGCCCCGTTTTGGGTATGAGGGGGCTTCCAGTTAATCGGATAGTTGCGGTTCATATCAATGCCCCATTTAGGCGGGGCTGTGCCGAAGGTAATACCGTCGTAATTTTCCACGACGCCCTCGGAGAAGAGACGGTAATACACGCCCCCATGGTCGTGAGGCTTCCGGCGAACCATTAGGCGTTCGTCTTCTACCGATACTTTCCAATCCCCGGCGAGGTCATCTCTTATACGCATTTGCAGTATTGCACCATTGTTATCTATGTCCTCAGGCCTTAGGCCGTCAGGGTCTGCATGGGCCGGATAATGCCATTCGTGAGCCGATGAGCGCAGCATATAGGGGGTTGCTAAGTAAATTTCCGCACCATCCGGGCATATACGGGGCAGGACATAAATAACTTTTGTGTCCAGGAGCCGGGTGGCTTGCTCTTCTTTTCCGTAGTTGGAGAGCAGCCAATCAATGGTGTAAATGCAGGCCATGGAACCGGTGACTTCCCCAGCGTGAGTGTTGCCATCCAGATAGTAGCCGGGTTTTTCATGTGCCGAACCGGTTTCATGATTGGTGAGCTCCAGACACCAGATATCCCGGCCTTCATAGCTGCGACCTATTGAATAGAGCTTGGTGAGATTATGGTAATCCCGATGAAAATCTTCCAGAGCTTCAACCATGGCAGCATAGCGATAATAGCGGTTGTACTCATGATGCATTTTTGCACCCCCTTATAAAATATAATTGTGTTATGGGTGAAAATGTTTATTAATTATGTAGTTTAGCCTTTTTTGTCGGATGGTGCAAGGGCCAAGGCATTGTTTTTGCATAAAAAAACAGCTTGTTTGAAAGGTTTGTGAATCATCAATGTTACGGAATGTGGCGTGATATTGTAGCACCAATGCCCAATTGCGCAAGGTTATTATGCCCCCATCCCCAAACCGTGCCGTCACTCATTAATACAATGGACGTGTTCAATCCTGCGGCAACAGAAATCACATTGGAGAGGTCTAGAGTCTGTACAGGTATGGTTCTGCTCGTCAATGTCCCATCGCCCAGTTGACCATTGTGATTCCAGCCCCAGGCCCAAACCGCACCATCAGCCCTTAAGGCAATTGAATGACTGCTTCCCGCCGCAACGGCAGCTATGTCGGTAAGGCCTTGAACTTGTACGGGCATGTTACTGCTTTCTGTTGTTCCATCACCTAACTGGCCATTACTATTCCAACCCCAAGCCCAAACCGTACCGTCATCCCTTAGTGCAACTGAATAGCTATCACCAGCTGTAACAGCAACTACGTTAGCTAGGCCTTGGACTTGTACGGGGGTGTTACTACATTCCGCTGTTCCATCACCTAACTGGCCATTCCAGCCCGCACCCCACGCCCAAACTGTACCATCGCTTCTTAATGCAATTGAATGGCCCCATCCCGCCGCAACCGAAATCACATTATCAAGACCTTGGGCTTGTACGGGAGTGTCACTACTTGTCCATGTACCGTCACCTAACTGACCATGGATATTCCAGCCCCAAGCCCAAACCGTGCCGTCGCTTCTTAATGCAACGGAGTGGGCATTGCTCGTAGCAACGGAAACCACATTATAAAGGCCTCGTACCTGTACAGGTGTTGCTCTGGACTGCCTTGTTCCATCGCCTAACCGACCAAAATCATTCCAACCCCAGGCCCAAACCATGCCATCACATGTTAATGCAATTGAATGGTGCAGTCCTGCGGCAATCGAAACCGCATTGTAAAGGCCGTGGACTTGTACAGGCGCGATTCTAGTGTTTCTTGTTGTCCCATCACCCAGTTGGCCATCCAAGTTAGAACCCCAAGCCCAAACTGTACCGTCATCCTTTAGTGCCAGGGTGTGATGCCCTCCTATCGCAACCATTTCAAAAACCAAGGAATCAGTTATCGCGATACAATGCGTAGGCTCCGGAAGATAGAGAGACCAGGGGCATTTCGGATAATCATGTTCTTGGTCATTCTGTGATATCTCACATTCAGGTGCAGGAGTTGGTAGAGAATCATCATGCCAAGGGAATGGGTCACGAAAAATGATATAATCCCGCTCAATATACATAATGTACTCAGGAGCAATAAAATCAATTATGTCTTGAAGAGTCTCCCCACGAAACATATTCCATTCCATTGGCGCGAAAGGAAACCGTTGTATATTTGTGTTCTCTAATGGCGGAATAACCGCAGCATATATCAAACGGAAGATATAGCCATCATAAGCCGCGTCTGGGGTGTACGGAATATCAAAAACAGCCGATGGGCAAGAAGGCCCCCACGGGTTACAAATAAACTCGATGTTAAACTCTGGTGGCTGAAAACGATTATCTAGCTCTATGACAACAGTCCCATATGGGTGATGAGTATGAAAATCACTCCTGCTTATCAAAGGCCGGACTACAATAGTCCCATTAGCCTTAACTCGGTACACCATCTCTACCCTTGATGAATGACCCATCGAAAAATCAATCACCACTAAATAATTGCTATAGAAAAAGCATTCTGTATACCCAATCATGCCTAGTTCAATCTCAGCAACAGAGGTCACAACCCTAATACTATGTACACGTTGCGCCAAATCCACCGGACAAGTGCCACCTCTCCGTCGGCGATTCAGGTACTCGGGATGCTCTTGCAGCCACTTTCTTTCATATGCATAGAAATCTCTGCTTTCTCCATCCATGTTATAGCTGTGCCTATGCACCCACAGTAACTGTCCATCCCAAACCCGTGCAAAATGCCGGACTCGAATATCATATGGGCTTTCGATTGTGGGTGCGTTGAAGTAGGGTATTGCCAAAATTTCGGTGGGTGTAAGGGGTGGAGTCTCACTACCACATTCAGCGGGTACATGTGGCTGAGCCCCATTGCTACATCCGGCAAATGCAAATAATGCAAACATTAAAATAAGAATAAAACGACATTGCCTCATAAGACACCTCGCTCGCGCTTATTTACTGCTAGCGTTGTAAATGCTTGTCCAGCAAATTAATCTAATGCAATACGCTTATTTGCCCCTTCCGCAAAGGCGCAGAATATCTTTGTGATTTGTATCGCGTCATCCAAATGTCCTTTTGAAATATCTCGCTTTTCCAGAATTGCATTACAGAATTCATTTATCTCTCCGTAATAGCCCAGCAGAAAAAAGCTATTGTTATATAGTTGCCCTAAAGAAAATTCCGGTTCCCACACCGCCGTCGCGTCCTCAGGGCCGCCCATATAAAAAGATGGGGAGTTACCATATGGCAAATCCTTGGGAGAGCGGTGTAAGGACAATTTTATGTTGTTATCAACAACTATATGTTGATTATCATTTCCTATTAAGGTAGTCCGTTCCATTCCGCCGTTGTTTGCTGCACCGTGGGTGAGTGCTAAAGACGCAACAGCTCCATTATGAAAAGTAAATGTTGCGTTGCCGCCGCCCATTGCGTTCCTACTATAATACAAATCACGAGGATAACCCATCAAATAGATCATCAGGCTTATGGGATGACAAATATGATCCAAAAATCCCGTAACCGGCCAAATGGGTTGCATTTGCATATATGCGTCAAATTCTTCCTGGGTAGGGATATATTGCGGATACTGAAACAAGGCAAGCTGTATATCCCCGCCCATCAGTTCTTTTGCTTTTTCGTTAGCGGGGAAGAACATTTTCTTAAAACCGACAGCTACCTGTTTGTTTACCTGTTTAGCGAGGGCTTTGAGCCTTACCAACTCATCGGCCTCGGCAGCAGGTGGTTTTTCCATCCACACATGACAGCCTGCGTTCAGGCAATCTTCAGCAATTTTGCAAAAAACAGGTCGAGCATTTTTATCATAATTTGATACGATAAAAACAGCGTCCAGTTTTTCATTTTCAAGCATTTCCAAATGGCTATTGTAATGAGCTTTAAAACCAAACTCCCTGGCAAAAACTGCTGGTTTTTCCTTATTCAAATCACAAATAGCAGCCTTTTCAACGGGAACATACCCCAGTGTTGTCAATATATTACGCCGGGAATGGGATCCACAGCCTACATATCCAATCCGTAGCAATGGTGTATCCTTTAATTCGCCTAAAAAGCCTATTTTTTTGCCCATAGTTTACTCCCCTATTCCATTATAAGAGGGGTGGCTGTGCGCCGCCCCCTCATTCTTTCATCAGGCTATAATCAAAGCCCTTTAAAAAAGCTAAATATCAAATCACCAGACCCAGGTAAATCCTCATGGCCATGATTGGGATATATTTCACATGATTTTTTTGCCGTTATTTTATTATAAACCGCAAACTGTGTTGAAGGTGGGCAGATATCATCCATCAGACTTAGGAACATATATGTTTCGCCCTTGATTCTGGATGCCAGATTGGAGACATCTATATACCCAAGCATTTCGAACATTTCATCCATGCGCTGTTGGCGAGGGTCTTTGCCCTTGATATAGTAGGCTAATTCTTCATAAGCACCCTTAAGTAAATCCATTTCCCATGTACGTTTATAATCAGAAAGGAAGGGGAAAACAGGAGCGTTCATTTTTACCCTTGGTTCCAGCGCAGCACAGGTAATAGTCAGCGCACCGCCCTGGGAGCCTCCAGTTGCGCCTACTCTGTTTTCGTCAACAAAATCCATGGACATCAAAATACGCGCTGTCTGCGCTGTGTCCAGATATACATTCCTAAAGAATAGTTTTTCCGGGTCGCCACCTTCTAGCCCTCTAATAATATGCCCCCGCAAAGTGATGCCGGGTACATTCAGATTATCCTCCGAACGCCCCCTTTGACCCCGGACATCCAGAGCAAGTACCGCATAGCCTGCATATGCATATGCAAGCTTGTCAACCCAGCCTCCGGAGTCGCCGGAGTATCCGTGGAACATAGCAATCCCAGGGATTTTACCCGTCACATTTTCCGGACAGAGAAATTTACAGCATACCCTTGCACCGCCTACGCCGGTGAAGTACAGGTAAGCGCACTTAACACCAGGGGCAGAAAACTCCGCTTCTTCTAATGTATAAGTGGTTCCGGCGGCGTCTAATTCGTTTAATGCTTTATCCCAATAGCTGTCAAAATCCTTGGGCAACGGGCTGGAGCCTTTATACTTTTTTAGTTGTTCTAGTGGAAAATCTAGTACTGGCATTTTTGTCCTCCTTAGTGGTTTTTCATGTATTCGCTACCAGTAACACTCAGAACACGGTCATCCTATAGGTCATATTATCGCAACCTTTCATTTTAACTTTACCTACCTTTGTACACAACTACGTTTTCAGAAAACTTCTTCATGCCTGCGTCTGCAAAGCCTGAACCCATAAACTCAATCAGCCAGTTATCTTCATTGGAAATTAGGTTTTTCATACATGAAAACCAATCCTCAACATGTGCATCATCAGTAATAGGAAAACCATGTGCTGTCTCATCAATCATAACAAAAAAGTATCCGGAATTACTAAAAACCAAATTAGTAGTACTTAATAAAACAGTATTTGATTTAACATGCAATGATTCAACAATTGGTTGTATTTCTTGAAGAAAAGAACTATATACTGCTAACACACCTTTATGGAGATAGGCCAAAGAAGGCAAAAAGCTAAAGTTTGCCGTCTGTTCAGCATTTTCCATAATTGACTTCTCAATATCAGCTATATATGTATCTAATTCATCGTTAGAACGCATTATCCCACGCAACTGACTTAAATTGAAGTATATGTATTTTCCTTCGCTAATACTAACAATTGACCTATCATGGGTTACAGCATTTCGCAGCTTATAAAAAAGTTGATAATAAAAATTGTTTTCATACACTGTACTAACAAGCTTTCTATATGTATCTAGCCCTTCTTTTTTACTACGCACCTCACTATAAATACCACTTGTCAAAAATGACTTTATTTTATCGACTACAAGCTTAAAGCAATCAAGTAACATTATTACATGGGCATTTATGACAATCCCTAAATCGAATCCCTGTGTCCTAATATTCCCATTGTTTCTCAGCATATACCCACGAGAATCTGAGACACAACTGGAGCGCAACAAAGATAGGCTATACACATACATTTGGAATGCAATTTCAATTCTCTGTACTGAATCTGACGTATTTATCCAATCCAATACGCACATTTTACCCTGAAGTTCTAAAGCATCAAACTTACTTTTATCTACCTCTATATCTGTGAGGAACATCTCAGTAGCAAATGGCGGAGAAAGTACACTCTCTATATTTAAACAACATATTTTGTATTTTCGCCCACTACCACAAAGGCACAAACCATTTCGCCCTATCTTAGCCATAAAACAATCACCTATCCTAAACTTAGTATACAGCCTTATAGGCAATACGTACAACATGATTGTGCCAGCACTAATTGATGCATTAAAAGCTAATTAAATGGAGATGAGGCCCCTTGGTAAGATTCCCAGATTTAAATGTTGGGCGGGGGCTCAGGTGGGGTTCTTATACTGATACGCATTGGGACATATTTGTACCGGGATATCGTATATGACAATTCCGCAGTATCTACCTACCTAAACCCTCATTACATTTCTGATATTATATAACATTACGCAAACGAAATGCAGCCGCCTTTTCCCTTATCGCCTCAATACTCATATTCTCAAGCAAATCTTCCTGCCATTTTGTGCAATCGAAAGATTCTTTTTGAATAAACATGACAAAGCGTTCAGTCTCAACAATGCCTAGATTGTCGGATAATATTTTCATCCCTTTGCATATAATATCGGCATCGGACATCATAGCTCATACCCTCGATTTTTTGAGTAACATCTACAGGTAGAATCCCACAGCTACTATAATATATTTAATATGCTCGATACTACTCCCCACTGGCTATTAACTGCTTCATCTTTTGCGCTTTTTCCCAGACTTTCTTTCCTTCATCATTTGAAACCTTGCGTCGTTCGGCAGGGGTTAAGTGTTTACGCTCTTCGTAAAGATCAGACCTTAACTTGTGCAACTCATCAATTTTACGGATATCGTATACTTTACTCATTATCTTCATCCCCTTCTATAAAAATAGATGGTGTTAAAATACTTGGTTGGAATATACCCAAACGCAAATTTACCGTTTGTACCATTTCAATGGTTTTTCTCTTAACGAAATGCTTCATGTTCCAACTCAGTATATACTTGCAAGCAGAAATGCTTGCCACTGCAATATGGCGGCAGTCGTTATAACTGTTTTCTTTTAGTACGCCTGTTTTTAGATATTCGTCAGCTAATGCAGACATCTCTTCGCTTTCTTCAATATATGTGGTATCAAGCATTACGACATATTCAAGTAGTGCTTTTTCCAAGGCATCGTTACATCGTCCGAGCTCTTCATATACAACAGGAGAGAGAACGATTTCCCACGTACCATGTTTTAATTGTTCCCAAAGTTTATGTGTATCATCACGCTTTTTGGTGTATCATCTGCCATAAGATGGCTTATTACTGATGTATCAAGATAGATTTTTGGTTTGATAAACACGGCTTTCACCACCTTAAAAATTGAATCTTATTGCATCGGGCGCATCGCGTCAATACGTTCAAGCTCTTGTATGATTTCGGGCATAACTTTTTGTACAAAAACTATGTAATCCTCATCAACTTTTTCACCATGTATACCACGGTTAGCAATTTCGATAACTTGCATCATTAATTTTGTGATACTTCCAGATATTGATGTGCTGCGGGCTACGAAGTTTATCATTTGCCCGAGCGGACGGAAATGTTTACGACCATCAATATAGTTCCCATGTAGCCATTCAACATTTTCGTCTATATAACTTGTGTATCTATATATACGTCTAATTCTCTGTTCAATTTCATATCTAACTTTGAATAAATATACATGTTGTTCCCCATTATTTGTTACTACATTTTTAGAAGGATAATCTCGTATCGCCGAATCATTACTATTGTTTCCAAGAGATGCTATCAACCTATTAAGTTCGGCTATGGGTAGGAGCTCTGAACCTATTTGAATATTGTTCGATAACGAGTTTGACACCTTTAGGTCAGTTATTTGCATTCGCATATCATGCAAACTTTCTTTTATTTCTGCCTTGGCCTTATCAACCTCCTTTTTAAATTTAACTCCAAAAAACTCTATTTCTGTGAATAACGGTAGCAATAAAAGAACAAGCCATAAAATGAATATTAAGTTTGTAGCATTGAAAGAGCTTAATTGATATATACAGTGACGATTAATCACTACATATATTGAGCTTGCCGAAAGCAAAAATATATACCAAAACTTGCGCTTAACAAGAACCCATAACTTCACGCAATCACCACTTTCAGTTAGAACACAATTATAGTAAGTTTTACAAATAATAAAATCCCCGAAATCAAAGTCGTTACAAACCTCGATTCCGGGGATTTTACCAAATGGAGATGACGGGAATCGAACCCGTGTCCGAGAACCTATCCGTAAAGACTTCTTCCATCATAGCCTATTATTTACATTCCCTTAGCCAATCGACAGTAGGCAATCTAGTGGCTTTGGTAGCTTCTTGTTCCAGCCTGGAGGCAAAGCAGACCTTTCAGGCAGTTCCCCGCATAGTCGACGCCGGCTTGCTGGTATGCGAGTCTCCCAGGGCCGACGGCCGCTATCTAAGCAGCGGCGAGTTGATAATTATTATTGTCGTTTCTTTATTAGGGTCGGTTTTGTTGACGCAGTCACCGTCTACGGATGGCTATCTTTATTTTCAAAATCCCCGTCGAAACCATTACATCCCCGGATTGTGCTTATTATATGCTAGTTGTGGGATTTAATCAAATCGAAGTTTACCTTATATGCGCTTCGAAACTACTCACTCTAATCATTAAACATATGCTGAAATTGCCCCCCACCCTGTCATTGCGAGGAGCGAAGCGACACGGCAATCCAGTATTCCCACAGACTCTGGATTGCTTCGCTACGCTCACAATGACGTATCATAACGCATCTTCAGGGGATGTAGTTCCATGGATTTTGCATGGATGGTCAAACAAAAAAAACCGTATGGCACCATACGGACTTTTTTACAGAAATTTATGTATTACATTCATGACGCCTTATAAATACAGAGATTTTGTGATTTGCATAAAATGGCTATCTGATAATTTTTTGCATTACTGTATTATGCATATAATACAAAAAATCATGGATATCATTGTTCGTGATTCTATGGTATAGTCGTCTGAATTGATTCTTTAATAGACTAAAGGAGGTCGGATTTTACATGAATGAATTTTTATGCCAAAGCTGCGGTAGTTATTTTCCTGTCGAAGGGAATTATGGTACCAATGCAGACGGCTCTACAAGCGAAGATTACTGCAAGTATTGCTTAGTCAACGGGGCTTTTGGAAAACCTGATGAGACTATGGAAGAGATGGTCAACAGCTCTGTTCCTTGGAGGGTGAAAAGCGAAACCTATCCCGAAGGTTATCCTGATGCTGAAACCGCTAAAAGAGAATTGATGAAATTCTTCCCTACATTGAAGAGGTGGAGATAGTTTCTTTATCTAGCTAGAATTCTTCTGGCGATATCCAGCATATCCTGGCTTGGTGCCGGTGTATCCCATAGTTCATATTTTCGGCCTAGGTCTTTCCACTTGTATTCCCCTACTTTGTGAAAAGGAATGACCTCTATTTTGGTTATATTTTGAAAAGGTTGGAGGAATTTTGCCAACCGGTACATATCTCTTGTGCTGTCCGTCAGACCCGGCACCAGCACGTAGCGTATCCATGTTTCTATGCCTAGGCTTCGGCTTATACGCAGGGTTTCCAATGTCCTGTCCAGTGGCACCCCTGTTACAGCCTCATAGGTCACAGGGTTTATTGATTTGATATCCAATAGAAGTAAGTCCGTATGGGTCAAGACTCGTTCCACCGTTTGGGGGGTGGCATAGCCTGAGGTATCTATAGCTGTATGAAAACCCTCGGCTTTGCAGGCGGCTAGCAACGCTTCAAGGAATGCAAATTGAACCAGAGGGTCACCGCCGGTTACAGTGACCCCTCCTCCAGAAAATTTCAAATAGGATTTGTACTTTCTTATGTCCGTGATGATTTCTTCCACCGTCATCAGTCGGCCTGTTTTCATATTCCATGTGTCCGGATTATGACAATATTTGCAGCGCAATGCGCAGCCAGATAGGAAAATCAGGTACCTAATCCCCGGGCCGTCAACCATCCCGGCTGTGTCTATGGAGTGGACATAGCCTGCCTTTGTGCTCATAGTCTTTCGTGGAAGGTGCGGTGAATTACCTCAAGCTGTTGCTCCTTGGTGAGTTTTACGAAATTGACGGCGTAGCCCGAAACGCGTATTGTCATTTGAGGATACTTCTCTGGGTGTTCCATCGCATCCAATAGCGTTTCTTTTTCAAATACATTGATATTGATGTGATGTCCACCATCATTGAAATATGCATCCATCAGGGCAACCAGGTTTTGTTGTTGAATCTCCGGAGTTTGGCCCAATGCCTTGGGGACAATGGAAAAGGTATAGCTTATCCCATCCTGGGAGTACATATATGGCAGCTTGGCCACACTGGCCATGGAGGCCACTGCCCCCTTGAGGTCCCGGCCATGCATTGGATTGGCTCCCGGGGCAAAGGGCTGACCACCTTTACGGCCATCAGGAGTTGCCCCAGTAGCAGTGCCGTAAACCACATTGGAGGTTATGGTCAGCACACTCAGAGTGGGAATGGCATTGCGATATGCACGCTGTTTCGTTAATTTCTCCATAAAGGCCTTTACAATGTCATAGGCGATATTGTCTACCCGGTCATCGTTATTGCCGAAGGCGGGGTAATCCCCTTCGATGGCGTAGTCTACGACCAAGCCTTCCTCGTTGCGTATGGTTTTGACTTTGGCGTATTTTATTGCGGAAAGTGAATCCGCCACCACACTCAAGCCCGCAATTCCGCAGGCATGAGTACGTAGTATATCCATGTCGTGGAGGGCAAACTGTATGCTTTCATAGTTGTACTTATCGTGCATGAAATGGATTACATTTAACGTGTTGATATACAACCCCGCAAGCCACTCCAGCACCCGGTTCAGTTTGCGATAGACCTCATCGTAATCCAAGTATTCCGATGTGATAGGGGCATATTCTGGGGCAACCTGCTCCCCGCTTTTTTCATCTTTGCCACCGTTTATGGCATAGGTCAGGGCTTTGGCCAGGTTAGCCCTTGCCCCAAAGAACTGCATCTGCTTGCCTAGGCGCATTGCGCTTACACAGCAAGCAATTGCGTAATCGTCACCCCAGTAACCTCGCATTAAATCGTCGCTTTCATATTGAAGGGAGCTGGTGTCGATGCTGACCCTTGCACAGAATTTCTTAAAATTCTCCGGCAAATGGACACTCCATAGCACCGTAAGATTGGGCTCTGGGGCGGCACCCAGGTTATATAAAGTATGAATAATCCGATAGCAATTTTTTGTAACCAAGGTCTGGCCGGTTTCGCTCATCCCGCCTATTGCTTCTGTTACCCAGGTTGGGTCCCCAGAGAAAAGATTATTGTATTCCGGTGTGCGCAAGAAGCGAATCATTCTCAGTTTCATGGCGAAATGGTCCATTAGCTCCTGGGCCTCTTGCTCTGTCAGCAAGCCATTTATAATGTCCCGCTCAATATAAATATCCAAGAATGTCGCCACACGACCAAGGGATGTTGCCGCGCCGTCCTGCTGCTTCGCGGCGGCAAGATACGCAAAATATGTCCACTGGATAGCTTCCTTTGCGTTGGCGGCGGGCTTTGTTATGTCGCAGCCGTAGGTTGCGGCCATTTCTGCCAACTGGTGTAAGGCCCGGACTTGTTCGCTTAGCTCTTCCCGCAGTTGGATAACCTTATCTTCCAACCAAAGGGAGCATAATCTCGCAAGCTGGTGCTCCTTGTCTTTTATAAGAAAATCAATGCCATACAGGGCAACCCGGCGGTAGTCCCCAATTATCCGCCCACGACCATAGGCATCAGGCAAGCCTGTTATTATGCCAGACTTACGGGCAGCACGCATTTCTGGGGTATACGCGTCAAAAACCCCGTCGTTATGGGCCTTGCGGTATTTAGTATAAATCTCCTCGGTATTGGAATCCAGTGCATAGCCATAGGACTCCAATGCCCGCTGGATGACCTTGATTCCCCCGTTGGGGAAAATCCCTCGTTTCAAGGGCTTATCCGTTTGTAGGCCTACAATTTTTTCCAAATTCTTTATTATATAGCCCGGCCCGTGGGATGTGATGGTGTTGGGGATTTTGGTTTCTACGTCCAGGACTGATTTTGCGTTTTCTTCCTTGGTCAGGCGGCAGACTTCCTCCCAGAGGGTCTTTGTATCCGACGTTGGGCCTTCCAAAAAGGATGCATCTCCGCTATATGGCGTAATATTTCGCTGGATAAAGTCCCGCAGGTTGACCTCACGTACCCAAGTTCCGCTTTCGAAGCCTTCCCAGGGGCATTGATTTTGGTTAATCATGTAACCACCTCCGTTTTATATCGTTAATTCTACCGTCACACTTAACGTTTCGCAACCGGTTCTATTAATATAATCTCAGGCGTAAATTTAGAATAAACGCAAAAAGGATGATTATATGAATGATTCTAAATGCCCAATGACAGGCTTCATTAGAGGCCGACTAGCCAACCAAGATTGGTGGCCATGCCAATTGGATTTAAGTGTACTACACCAAAACTCAAGTTTAAGCAACCCCATGGGGGGAGATTTCAACTACATCCGGGAGTTCCAAACCCTAGACCTGCAAGCTGTAAAGGATGACCTGACTGCCCTAATGACCGACTCCCAGGACTGGTGGCCCGCGGACTATGGTCATTACGGCCCCTTCCTTATCAGAATGGCCTGGCATAGTGCCGGTACATACCGCACCATGGATGGCCGTGGTGGGGCCCATGACGGCACCCAGCGGTTTCCGCCCCTTAATAGCTGGCCGGACAATGTAAATCTAGACAAAGCCAGGCGGCTGCTTTGGCCAATCAAGAAAAAATACGGCAAAAAATTATCCTGGGCGGATCTGATGATACTTGCAGGGAATTGCGCACTAGAATCCATGGGATGCAAGCTAATCGGCTTTGCCGGAGGCCGCACCGATGTATGGGAGCCTCAAAAGGACATAAACTGGGGCACGGAAGACACATGGCTGGGGGACGACAGACATTCTCATGAAAACCAATTAGACAATCCACTTGCCGCAGTGCAAATGGGGCTGATTTATGTAAATCCCGAAGGGCCAGGGGGCCATCCCGACCCTATCAAAGCGGCAAATGATGTCCGAGTGACCTTTGCCAGAATGGCAATGAACGATGAAGAAACCGTAGCCTTGGTAGCAGGAGGCCATACCTTTGGCAAAACCCATGGTGCTGCGCCCCCGACATATGTAGGACCGGAGCCCGAAGCCGCTCCCATCCAAGAGCAGGGCCTGGGCTGGAAAAACAGCTTTGGTACAGGCAACGCCGGAGACACCATAGGAAGCGGACTGGAAGGGGCCTGGAAACCTAACCCCACCACCTGGGATATGGGCTATCTAAGGGTGCAGCAAAAATATGACTGGGAATTGACAAAGAGCCCGGCGGGAGCATATATATGGCTGGCAAAGGACTGCGAAGAAGAGGACATGGTGCAAGACGCCCATAATCCAAGCAAAAAACATCGACCAATGATGACCACGGCTGACCTTTCCTTGAAATACGACCCCATATATGTAGAAATAGTAAAGGATTACCTGGCAAATCCAGAGAAATTTGCAAAAGCCTTTGCCGATGCCTGGTTCAAGCTAACCCATAGAGATAGCGGGCCGCCAACCTTATACTGGGGAGAAGATGTCCCCACCGAGGAATTCATATGGCAAGACCCCCTCCCCCCTCAAGGTGACTACGTCGTAAATGACCAGGATATTAAGGAGCTAAAAGAAATAATATCCGCATCCGGCCTGACAGTCTCCCAGCTAGTGAGAACCGCCTGGGCCAGTGCATCATCTTTCAGGGGCTCGGATAAAAGAGGGGGAGCCAACGGTGCCAGAATCAGACTGGAACCCCAGATTTCCTGGGAAGTCAACCAGCCGGAGCAATTGAAGGTAGTACTGGCAGCCTATGAGCAAATCCAGCAGGAGTTCAACGGAACGGACAGATATATCTCAATGGCCGACCTAATCATACTAGGGGGTGCCGCCGGCATAGAAATCGCCGCGAAAAATGCAGGCTATCCAATCCAAGTCTCCTTTACGCCGGGGCGAGTAGATGCAACCCAGGAGCAAACGGATGTCCAATCATTTGATGTGCTGGAGCCCCATTATGATGGCTTTAGAAATTACCAGAAAAATAATATTTCCACTTTGCCAGAGGCATTGCTAGTCGACAGAGCGCAACTCCTCAACTTGACAGCACCGGAAATGACCGTACTCCTTGGAGGCCTAAGAGTTCTATTCAACAATTACGGCCATTCCTTTAACGGAGTGCTAACCCATGCGCCTGAAACCTTGACCAATGACTTTTTCATAAACCTGCTGGATATGGAAACCGAATGGCAGCCTACCGAGGATAACAATCTATTCAACGGAGTAGACAGAGTTACCGGCCAGCAAAAATGGACCGCCACTAGGGTGGATTTGGTATTCGGTTACAACGCCCAGCTCAGAGCCATCGCGGAAGTATATGCATCCGATGATGCATGGGAAAAATTCCTGTGTGATTTTGTTGCGGCGTGGAATAAGGTTATGAATGCTGACCGGTTTGATTTGCTAAGGGCCCTTAATCAAGTATAAATGTGTTACTTTTCCGGTTTTTCCATTATCATCAAAACCAATAAACTATAACGAGGCAAATATGCAGCCAAATGATACATATGAAAAGAAAACCAAAAAAAAATCACCCATCATAGCAAAAATGGCCTACATATTTCTAGGACTGATTTGCCTGGGGCTAGGCACAGCCGGGATAGTGCTGCCCCTAATCCCAACCACACCCTTTGCACTATTGGCTGCATTTTGCTTCGGAAAAAGCTCAATAAGACTACACAACTGGTTTACCGCCACCCACCTTTACAAAAACAGTATAGAAGGTCTGGTAAAAAACAGAACAATGACAAAAAAGGCCAAACTCACATTACTGGCGACAATAACGGCAGTAATGGGGCTTAGCCTTTTTGTAATGCGAGCTGCGTCTGCACCCATTGCACCCCAGATTGTGCTTGGAGTGGTTTGGGGGCTACATGTTGTTTACTTCGGGATTCGGGTAAAGATTATATGAGGCACTATAGCCCCAAAATGTCCATAGTCAGCCCCACAAAAAGCCCATGGATGTCTGGTTTTTTTGGGAAGAGGGGCATCTTTAGAGCAAGTGGTAACCACTCTGCGTAACATACACATCGTTGGCAAAGCGTATTAATGTCCCTGCACTATTGTATGCGGCAACGGCCAATCTCAGGGATGATGCACAGCCTTCAAAAGGCAACACAGCAGCAAATGTAACAGATTCTCCAGGCAGTAACACCGACGGGTTACCTGCTACAGCCCTGCAAACAACCTGATTCTCCGTATCCAGCATAGCTAAATCAAGACTTGTAAGTCCCAAAGGCGGGGCAAACCCATAATTTCGTATTGCCACTTCAGCTTTGGCAGAACCAGTTTCAATCCCCGCACATTCAATTACCAAGTAATAGCCCAGATAATCCCGGATATACTCAAACATACTTCGGGAAAGAGGCATTCCATCGCTATCCAAAAACCATGCAGGATGAAAGGGAAGCCCCAATTCGGTTAAACGTATGGGGCTGGTTAACTCTTCTTTCCAGCGCACCATATCATACACGCCCTCGTTTTCACAATAATTGTGAACCATACTCAGGGAGGTAAAATGATGGTCATACAACCGACAAGCGACTGCTTCCGCATCAATGCCTTTTCCACCATGATACATACCAACAGACGCGCCCCATATCATTTCACCATCCATAGGAGCCAAAAGAGATTCCTCTCCTACGGCACGCCAATCTGCGCTTCCAGGCACATGGCCTCCGGTGTTCCAGTGATGTGGGGCTGTAATAATAAAATCATCATGATAGCCTACCCGGTTATAGGTTGCCGTATCAGTAGGGTCAAGGTTTAAGGTCTTCATATTACGCATACGTACCTGATGATACATATCAGGAGGGCTGTTATCTATAAGAGCCTGTAGAATAGCGGTTTCGCCATACATACCCCCAACATGGTTATGCTCTTGATTGGCCAAATCCCTTTTATCTTGATGCCACTCTCCCCATACGCCTATCAGCCCCGCTTGCAGCACATGAATTTGTTTCCTGTGGGCGTACAAAAAGGGGCGAAGCTGTTGCAGATGAGCTACCATTTGAGCAGGGGCAGGCTCTGTCGCATTGATAAGTATACAATCTATACCGGTGTTATTCTCAAAATCTTCCATTGCATGAGTGTAGGCAAACCGCAATAAGGCCTTTAGCCCCAGTTCATTCAAAATCGTGAAATACGCTTCCATACGGCGGAAGGCCGCGTCATCCAACGGCCGGCTCCAATAATCTGTAAGATAAAAATACACCTGGGCCAAAGTAGGGTAATCATCCTGATAATATGACGCCTGATTTCGCAGACACTGAAACGCATCCCGCCCGGCATATTCAAACATGGATTCGCCTGTATGCACATTCATGTATAGTTCCAGCCGCAGCCCGCGATCCGGGTTTCTTAGCAAATTAATGGATGCGCCGCCCGGCAATGGAGGAATAGACTTCTTTTTCATATTAAATCCCCATCATCCTTTCACACTTCCTACAACAATGCCTTTAATAAAAAACCGTTGCAAGAATGGATATACCATCATAATAGGCAATGCCGCTAAGAAAATCTGAGCAATGCGCACGGTAGTATCGGTTACATATTGCAAGCGCATAATATCTTCTATTGTCATTAGGTTACGAGTTGCCGTATCGGCTTCCATAACCAGCAGGGCTAAGTAGGTCTGTAATGGGTAATTTACAGGTGTGGTCATGTAAATCATACCATCAAACCATGCATTCCAATGACCTACAACAGTAAACAACAAAATAGTGGCAAGAGACGGCAAGGACAATGGCAAGTAAATCCTCACCATAGTAATCAAATGATTGGCTCCGTCTATGCGAGCGGCTTCCTCCAACTCCTTTGGAATACCCCGAAAGAAGTTTAATAGAAGAATCGCATTCCATACATTAACGGCCCCCGGTAACACTAGAGCCCAAATGCTATTAATAAGCCCAATCCGTGAAACAACCATAAAAGTGGGAATCAAACCGCCGCCAAATAAGGTTGTAAATACAAAAAACCAGGCATAAAATGTACGTGCCCTAAATACTTCCACTTCCTTGGATAGAGGATAAGCTACAAGCACCACTAAAACCATGTTGACAACAGTACCCAAAAACACTCGAAGTAAAGAGACATTAAGAGCAGCAAAAAAAGCAGACTGCCCTGTAAGGAAGTCATAGGCCGCTAAAGTAAACCCTCTCGGCCAAAAACTAACCATACCAGCAACGGCATAATGGCCTGTCGAAAGCGAGACAGCCAGCAGATGTATCATTGGAGCAATACATAAGAAAGTGAACAGAGCCAAAAACGTAGTATTACATGCCACAAATATTTTACGGCTGACGCTAGATTTAATCTTATTATTTCTGATTTTGGCACCAATGGGCCTTAATATTTTCGCACTCATACGGTACCTCCCTAGAAAATACGATAATTGGTAAACTTATATGCTAAGAAGTAGGCCGCACCCACCAAGGCCAAGCCAATAACGCTCCTCATTAGACCCATAGCAGCTGCTACCGAGAATTGACGATTTTGCAAACCAATACGATAAATTAAGGTGTCAATAACATCCCCTGTTTCATATACAAGAGGACCGTATAGCATTAAAACTTGGTCAAACCCAGCACTAAGAAGCCCCCCAATAGCCAAAGTGCCTAGCAGCACAATAATTGGCATCATACCCGGCAGGGTTATATACCAAACTTGTTTTAGCTTATTGCAACCGTCAATGTCGGCGGTTTCATAAAGTCCCGGGTCAATATTGGTGATAGCGGCAAGGAAAACAACCATGTTTACCCCCAGGCCTTGCCAAGTTGCGGTGCTTACCAATACAAACCTAAACCAATTATTGCTGGCAAGAAACATATAAGGATCATTACCCAGAGCCATAATAAGCTGGTTAACAGGTCCCTGTAAGGAAAAAACCTCTCGCACAACACCACCCAAAACCGCCCATGATAGGAAAAACGGTAAAAACATGGCTGTTTGCACAGTACGCTTAAACCAGCTTCTCACGACCTCATTTATCAGCAGTGCCAAAATCAACGGCACCAATAGCCCCATAGTGGTACGCCAAAAAGCGATTATTACCGTATTGCGCATAGCTCTGGAAAACGTAGGTAGTTGAAACATAAATCGGAAATTATCTAAGCCAACAAAGGGTGAATTTTCAAATGATAAAATCGGCCTAAAATCCTGAAAAGCCATAATAATACCAGCCATTGGTACATATGCAAAGATGATAACAAGCACAACCGCCGGTAATAGCATCAGATGAAAAGAAATTTCCAGCTTCCATTCCCCTGGCTTACGTTTACGCTTGACAGGTCTTGCAGGTTTTGAGGTTGATGACATACTCGAGCCCTCCTTAAAAAGTCTATTCCGATATTCCGCTTCGGTACTCCTTGGGTGTAACACCCATTTTTTTGCAAAAACAAAAAGTAAAATAAGACGGAGAAGCATAGCCCACCCGACGGGATATATCATTGATTCTAAGGGATGAATCATTAAGTAATTCGCAAGCCCGGCTAATGCGCATACTATTGATAGTCTCGGTTATGTTAACCCCAGTATGCTGCTTGTATAGGCGCGACAGATAGGATGGATTATGATGTGTTTGTGCTGCTATAAAGGCCAGTGACAGTGTGGGGCTTCCAAGCTCTTTCTCAATAGTCTCATGTATACGAGTGATTAAATCTCTTATTGCATGCTTCGAAGCCTGCCTACGCCTGAGGCAAAGCATCGCGCCGATTTCCCTAAGATTTTCATAATCATTAGCCGGGTTAAGCAAAATGGGTATGTCTTCAATCATAGGTAGGCCAAGAGCGTCTACAGAAGCAATCAGCATAGTCAGAAGACGTGTAATAATCGAAGGATCAGAATCGCTTATGCGACTGGCCTCCATCAACGAGTCTTCCCAATCTTTTTCGTCGCCTTCAAGCAGAGCGTTTTTGGCCCGATGAATGCACCGCTCCCCTGATACATGAAAGTTCGCACTTTCCAATGAAGCCGCAAACTGTCCTTCTTCATCAGCACTTACATCTATGACTTGTTGATGCCGCCCACCAACCAGTAAATTTTGCATTAATTTTCGTAAGGCATGTACATAGCCAGGCAAATTAGGTGCTTTAATCCATTTCGATGCTAAGGCAACTGATACCTCCACGCCATTATTCGCAAGCAAGGATTGGATTTCCAACATTCCCGTCCTAAGTACACCTGCGCGCCGCCCATCATCCTCTAGTGGAAAAGACGTATCCCCCCGCTTCTGGAGAAGCCATGCTGTATCAGTTGGGCTTAGGATGCTCATCTCCATGGAAAAAATGGCACTGAAGCTCTTGTGAACCTGCTGCTCCAGCCAGATAAGGGTGTCTGTACTAAAATATGCAGATAAGGTACGAACAACAATCAACAGCATGGGTTGTGCTACATCAACGGCTAATGTCGTTTCTAAAGAAGAGGACTCGTCATAGTAAGGCAGTATCCCCAAAAGATGCCAAAGCCTGCGCTCACGCAGCAATATCTCAAGTGCTTTGCTTTGACGGTCGGCCAGAGCCAGAGATAGCTGAATTTTCTCATCCTCTTCTATGGCTAACAGCGTATTATTAACTGCTTTAATAATTGCTTCATCGCCTTCGTCTTTGAGCAAGAATCCGGCTGTACTGGGAAGCTTTACCGCTTCATGTATGACGTTAAACTCCTCATAGCCCGTGATGATTAATACTCGGCAACCAAACTGGCACTCATGAATAGCATGAAGCAAATCAAGACCGTTGATACCAGGCATACGTATATCTGTTATTACCAAATCCATAGGACTTTCGGAAAGTATCGCAAGAGCCTCGCTTCCACTATAGGCTTTGCTTACATCAACGCTATCTCCTAGGCTTTCAGCTATGGCATTACAAAGGCCGTCAACCAAATTTGGTTCATCGTCTATTACCAACAAATGGCGCATAAACTATCACTCTACTTCCTTATGAAGAGCCGGATTTGCAACTATAATTTCCACGCGTAGCCCGCCCATGTCCCCACGGGAAATGCCCATACAGGCTTGTTCGCCGTACATAAGTGCAATCCGTTGACTGATGTTAAGCAAACTGGTTAGTTCGTCTTTGGTGGCATCGGGAGCAGTTAATCGCTCCTGTAGCCTGGCTAAGGTTCCATCATCTAAGGTTGTGCCATTATCCTCTACTGATATGCATAAATCACCGTTTCTAAAAGCAATACCTACATGTATTAACATGATACCCTCGGTGTTATCCAGGGCATGGATATAGGCATTTTCGATGATGGGCTGCAAAAACAGCTTGGGCATTATTGTTTCGCCATACGGCTCTGGAACGGGGTCAAATCGGCATTTCACCTGTCCAGCGTATCGGATATTCTGGATGGCGGCATAATCTTTTGCGTGTTTGACCTCCAGTGCCAATGTGATGGAATCCTCCCGGCTGCGAGTGATATACTGAAAATACTGGCTTAATTTAAGTGAAATGTCAGACACAGCGTCCATATCCCCAAGCTTGCCCAACCGGTATATCTGGTAGAAGCTGTTGTACAAGAAATGGGGAGCTATCTGCAAACTAAGCTGTCCAAGTTGTGCTTTTTCCGATGCTAATTTCTCATTGTGAAACAGTTTTATTAATCGGTTTGTATATAGAGCAAAACAAATCACACCCACAATCAAAGACAAGGCAAACAAAACAAATGTGGCAACCATTGTAGGAATAGCCATGTCAACCTGTGTATTAGGAAGCCATGCAACCAATTCAAAATCCCAACTGGAAAAAGGTGCTCTCAACACCCACATTGATTCCCCGTTATTTACTACATGGCGCGGCTCAAAAATATTCGAATCATGGAGTACCATCCAAGAAGCATCCAACTCATTACCGCCAAAGAGCACTTTTGTGCTTCCATTATACAAAGCAATGGTTAAGTTATAGGCTATAGCCATTTGGCTAAGGGTATTGCCGATAGTATCGCCACTTAGCCGCACAAAACTAACTGCGCCGTCTTTCCCTGGTTCTGTTATCAGATTTCCTAAAAGGGGCATACCCATAACCAAATCCTGCTCATATGAGAAGATTCGTTGGCCGTTAGTTTGTATGGCATACATAAGTGCCGTATCTTCTTCCGTTGGTGCTGAAAACAACAGACCCCAACGCGTGATGCGATTCATCTCTGGGAGAAAAACCCCAACCCCCGACACATGAGGTGTAGACATGTAAATCGCGCTAAAATGAGTATTAATACGTCGAAGATGGTTAAAAATACTGGCCATTTCAGATGTATCGGGATATAAAAGCAAAAGCCTTAATGCAAAATCATTGCTCAAAGCCACCTGCTGCCGGAAGATGTGTTCCATCTCTCTGTCAAGGTTTTCGGCTAGGTAAGTCAATTGCCTATGGGTATATTCAATCGTTTGCTGGCGCACCAAGTTTTGAGTATTAACATTAAGCCAAAGCCCAAAGGCATATACAATCAGCATAAAAACCATGAATACCACCACAGCCTTTGCCAGCATAACGCGAGAACGACGCATAAAACGTGACCGTCTAAATGGGATAATAGGCTTCATAAATACCTCAGGCAGAGATTCTATCCAACAAAGAACTTATTAAACCCCACCCCGAAGGAGTGGCACTTTGGTCTGGCTATGTGAGAAGCACGATGCCAAAGTGCACACCTCTCCCCGTGGCTAATTATATAGCAAACAACTTGAGAATGAGCTCGCTCATTTTTCAAGTTGTCCGGCTATATAGTCATTCTAGCTGAACATGAGCAAGCTCATTGTCAACTAGAATGACTATAATACTGCTATCCTTAGGATAACCCGTTAATTATTAACGCAATCCTCTAAACTGCTCGTTTACTTCCCTTGTCCAATCTTCACCACCCAGAGTCAGCCAATCACTAACAAAGGTGTACCATGCATCGTAAGGGTGCTCACCCATTATATAACGAAGGGCAAATTCTTCCCACATATCATGAAGTATGGACGCCCTTGCAATTTCTGTTGGGGTGGGCTCACCATAATACTCGTCAAAGATAAACCGTCCTTCATCGCGTACTCGCTCAGTTAAGCCCCAGCCTCCGTAAGGTGCTACACGGGAAATATATATACCCCATGCTTCGGCAACAGGGCGATCTTCTGCCCATTCTAGCTCCAGTCGCGCAAATAAATCAGAATCTTCAAAAGTCATACCTTCTAAATAGAAGCGGGTATCAGCATACCACTGTGCTTGCTCACGGGTTAACGCCGAAGTGTCACCAGTTCTAAGTGCATCACTGATTGCAAAATGGTTAACATTAAGGAAGTTTGCAAGAATGAGATATGCTGGGCTCCAATTCCATACAAAACCATTTTCCTGCTCCAATAAATCGCCAAAACGATCATGTGCCAAGGCGGTATTAATATCCCAGTGGTTATTAATTATTCTAATAAGTGCCTCTTCCGTGCCAGCTGGCGCGTTTGCGCTTACAACCAAGAAATCGTTAACCATGTTGCGGGCGACTGTAGTCTGCGCCGGGGCATCTGTAGCAGATACCAGGAATGTAGCACGCCAGTCTGCATCAGGATTTAGACTCTTGTTATGGTTCATGGGCCATGCGGATAGCCACCATTCTCCCATAACCATGCCAACACGGTCACCGGAAATCTCAGCTACCAATTGGTCTAGGTTCATTGTCGCAAACTCACGGTGGATGGCCCCATCTGCATACATTTGGCGTAGACGATTAAGGCCATGTTGGGTTTGTGGCATAATTGTGCCAAATACTAATTCACCGTCTCTTTCAATCCAGCTTGTGGGGAAAGCACCATAACCATAGAATATCCCTCTTGCACATGGGAACCATGTATGGGTTATGTCTTGGAACAGGCCAAGACCGGTAGTATTGCCCTGCTCGCTCATGTCGTTTTCTACGAAGGCCAATGCTACCTCATGCATTTCATCCATGGTAGTAGGTACAGGAAGCTCCAATGCCTCCAGCCAGTCATGCCGGTACCATAGCAACTTTACCATCCCAAAAGTATCTCTAAAATGAGGGATGGCCAACAGCTCACCGCCGGTTGTAGCCATTTGCAAGGGAACATTGTCATAAAACTCAAACATTGCCCTGATTTCCGGGTGGATAAACTGCTCATAGGCATCGCTTAAATCTCTAAGCATTCCAAACTGGGACAGTTCTGCGAAATCCCTATGTCCTAAGCGCATAATATCAGGGATTTCTCCTGTTGCAAGTGCCAACTGAAAACGATCGTCCGCTTGGGCACTGGGGACTTCCCAGAGGTAATTCAGGTCGATGTTCAACAAATCCATTATTTCGGGAATTGAACTGGTTGACGGTGTTGTTCCCGGAGGCACGTCCGCCCCTTCTGGGGTACCGAAACCAAAACCAATATCGATAGTGATACGCTCTGCCATAGGGGCCAGATAGAAGGGTACATATAAACCATCCAGCTCAGGTTCTTCGTCGTTATTTTGATCCACTTCTGGTTCTTCTGGTTCTGGTGTAGCAACATTTGCAGGCTCTTCTGTTGCATCAGTGGGGTCGTCACCATTGTCACGCCCACAGGCTACCATGACTAAAGTCATAGCTAGAAGAATCGCCAAACATAATAACCCTCGTTTCATACTAAATTCCTCCTTTGAAATTATATTGTGAAAACATACAATTGCCATGCAATAATAGCAAAATAAACTGTTGAAATGTTTACCCAATTGAAGGGAGGCTATAAATTTTTTTACATCTTGCTATGTAATGAATAACTTAATATTGATATGATTGACAATAACATCCTGCAAAGGCGAAATGACCTTGCTATAATTTTGCATCCTAATCTACTGTACCCATAAAAATCCAACAACTCAAACTTTTTCTATTGCAATAATTCCCTCCATAACCTCACATAAAATCCAATCAACCGCAAATACTACCCTCGTAAAGTTTATACGAAATATTCGTGTAAACCAATCCCAAGTAAAAAAGGAGAGATTCATCTATGAATACCCCAACAAGTAATACCGCAAAACCCCATGCAAAGGAAGCTCTTAATGCATTCAAGTACGAGGTAGCCAACGAAATCGGCGTACCACTTAAACAAGGTTACAATGGTGACCTAACATCTGCCCAAAATGGTTATGTTGGCGGATACATGGTTAAGAAAATGATTGAAGCTCAAGAACGCGCAATGGCTGGCGGAGCAAAGTTGTAATTTTTAAGTATACCCAAGGGTTGCCAACTCTAGGCAGCCCTTCTTACATATATCATTTGTAAAGTTTGAATAAAAAATCCGTATGGTGCCATACGGGTTTTTTGTGCAATTTTTCATATGGCATGAATACTTTTTTCAAGCTCCCCCTTGTAGAATCTCCAAAAAAACCACATAATGGCAGGCAAACTCGTCACCCTGGGCTTGGCCCGGGGTCCTACTAGTCTTTCGGCTTTAGATTAGGGGATCCCGCGTCAAGCGCGGGATGACAGTGTGTAGGACGACAGGAGGAATTTTGATGAGTAACAACAAAATGTACATCGCAATAATTGTAGCAGCAGCCATTATCACGGTGATATCAGGGATTTTCTTGTACCAGGCCTTTTTTGGCAATGATACCGAGGATTATATTCCCGGATTTGCGGAAAATGAACCAACACAGGATTCGGAAAACCAGGAATCTGGCGATACTACCTCAACAGATGAAACAGACGACCAGACAGAGGACCCAGAAGACAACGATTACGATATACCGCAGCTGGAACATCTGGCCCTTTACGGCCCAATTACATGGCATACCCCTCCAACTTGGGATTTCCACCAGGTCTTTAATTTCAACGAAGGTATAGCCGGGGTGGAATATTTCGAGGACGGCGTATGGGAATCCATGCATATCCTTGGCTATTTGAATAACCATGGTGAAATTATTATCCCTATAGAACATCGTCACTACCCAGAAATGTATGCATATCGAGGGGCACCGCCCTTTTCTCAGGGATTGGTGGCAATCCGTTCCGAGGGGCACAATGCCATGGGGGTCTTTGATACAGAAGGCAGGCTTGTAGTTCCCTTTGATTATGACTGGGGCTGGTCATTTTCCGAAGGGCTAATGGCGGTGCGCCGAGGCGGTTGGGGGCAGCAGCCTGACGGCGAATGGGCAGATACCAGCCAGTGGGGCTTTATAGACCAAAACGGTAACGAGGTCATTCCTCTAGAATTTGACCGCGCCGGTACCTTCAGTGATGGCCTTGCACCGGTTATGCGTTACGAGTATTGGGGCTTTATTAACACCTCTGGTGAGGTTGTCATCCCCTTTACCATCGGTGTTCCCATGACCGAGGGCCATGGATTTTTGATTTATCCCAGCTTCTCCGAAGGTCTAGCCGCCGTAAGCATCAATGTGGGCTGGGAAGAAGACGAACTCGGCAACTGGGTGGATACTACCCGCTGGGGTTTTATCGACAGGCAAGGCAATCAAGTCGTGGACTTTATATATACCCACGCCAATAATTTTTCATACGGGGTTGCTATAGTCAGAACTGGTTACCAAGGCTATTTAGATGAAAATGAGGAATGGGTTGACGCTACCTTCCGTTGGGGTGCTATCGACCATGGGAGGAATATTGTGATTCCCTTCAATTACAATTGGATAGGCAGCTTTAACGAGGGAGTCGCCACAGCGTTTTTCTCAGATGAACAGCATTCTACCGGGGCGATTGACACTGCCGGCAATATAGTAATCCCCCCAGGCAGATACCAGTCCATACATGTCTTTTCCGAAGGAATGGCGGCGGTTAATAATTCCCGTTGGGTAAATGATGAATGGGTGCAGACAGGATGGGGCTTTGTTGACCGCCAAGGCAATGAAGTCATTCCCCTGATGTTTGACCAAGCAAGAGATTTTTCTCAAGGATTTGCGGCAGTAGCAATGGGTGCCTGGGAAGAAACCCCGTCGGGAGAATGGGTAGACAACACCAGATGGGGGATTATTGACCGAGAAGGGAATATAGTTGTCCCCATAATATTCAACGATGTACGCAGCTTCTCCGAGGGTCTCGCATGGGTCAGATACGGGGAATTATGGGGGCTTGTTGAGATAGCAGCAAGATAGAGTTACACTTATTTCCAGCATATTTTTTCCTCCCTAGGAAATGCTTGTACTACGTGATATGTCATTTGCTGCTCCCGCGGTCGGCGGAGGCGGCAAATGACAGCGTCTTATTAAGCATTTTGGAGGGAAAAGTATGCACAGCAGCAAGGTAGAAATCTGCGGCGTCAACACCTCAAAACTGCCGGTATTGAAAGGAGAGGAAAAACGAAAGCTATTTGACCTGATACTCGCAGGGGATTTAGACGCGCGAGAAAAATATATTTTCGGCAACCTACGCCTAGTGCTGAGTATAATCCAGCGCTTTAATAATCGCGGGGAATATGTAGACGATATCTTCCAAGTGGGATGCATCGGGCTGATTAAGGCCATAGATAACTTCGACATCACCCAGGGCGTGCAGTTTTCCACCTACGCAGTGCCTATGATAATCGGAGAAATACGGCGTTATCTTCGGGACAACAACACCATAAGGGTAAGCCGCTCACTACGGGACACAGCCTACCGAGCCCTCACCATCAAGGAAAAACTCACCACAATAAATTCCAAGGAACCTGATATAGAAGAAATCGCAAAAGAAATGGGCCTCCCTAAAGAGGAGGTCATCTTTGCCCTGGACGCAATACAGGATCCGGTTTCCCTTTTCGAGCCTGTATACAACGACGGTGCTGACGCCATTTTTGTAATGGATCAGGTAAGTGATGAAAAAAACACCGACAGCCGCTGGCTGGAGAATCTCTCCCTAACCGAGGCTCTTAAACGCCTTAATGACAGAGAAAAAATGATTCTGGGTCTGAGGTTTTTTGAAGGGAAGACCCAAATGGAGGTTGCGGATGAGATAGGCATAAGTCAAGCTCAGGTATCAAGGCTTGAGAAAAATGCCCTTAAAAATATGAAGAAATATATATCCTAACCCGCGTACTCTTTCCATCGTTCCGGGATGGCAAAAGTCAATTTTGTCGAAATTTTGACAAAACAATGGCATGTGGTACAATGAATTGTATATAAAGAAAGGGGTTCGTGGAAACCCTTATAAACTCTACTGTTATCGTAATAGGAGGCGAACTGTATGGAAACGTTAAAAGTATCATCCAAATCAGAACCAAAATCCGTAGCCGGAGCCATTGCCGCGATTTTGCGTAATGGGGAACCTGTGGAAATCAACGCAATAGGTGCTGCTGCTGTTAACCAGGTAGTTAAAAGCATCGCTGTTGCCAGGGGTTATGTAGCCCCCAATGGGATAGATTTGGTATGCATCCCGGCATTTGCGCAACTTGAAGTGGATGGGAAAGAGAAAACATCTATCCGCTTTATTGTGGAGAAGAGATAGAAAAGTAAGTTTGACATTGGCGTAGGTCACCGTTATAATTTGTGGCAAGCTCATCGTTCCTCACAAGAAATTGTAGTGTCTTTATGAAAATTGATAAAAATCTCAATTTTTGTAAAGTCAACAATTTCCAACTGTGGTACGATGTTAGCCCAAGTGGCGGAATGGCAGACGCGGTGGACTCAAAATCCACTGATAGCAATATCGTGGGGGTTCAAGTCCCTTCTTGGGCAGGAAAGTGCCATCTTAGAAACCCTGAAAATTCAACGTTTTCAGGGTTTTTTGTTTGCCGATTTTCTTGTTTTTTCACCCCTTGGGGAAAATTTGGGGAAAGTCGTTGCAAAGAATCACACGCATTTACATAGAGTTACGACTCATCATCAATAGAGTTATAGAATTAATCTATCTTATTTATGGCCATCTTTTCGCGGGATTCAATCATGTGTGTGTAGATGTTTAACGTCACATTTTTATCCGCATGACCTATGCCTACCTGATAGTGTTACAATATCTACATCGTCACCAATCATTAGACTCGCATTGGTATGATGCAATCCGTGAAATGTAATGTGTGGCAATCCTAAGTGTTACAAGGAGTATTTACAGAAGACGGAAGAACCTTCACCTTCGAATTGGACGGAAGTGGAGCAGTCAGCATAATGGTATACACCATGCCAAGCGTCTTTATGCGCTTGACAATCGGCGGCCTGTAATACTATCTAATATGTATCACAGATGATTGGTGCCAAAGTTTTCTGGGATGCAGCTAATCATGCTGTATATGTTTGGCAGCGTTAAGGATTTTAATGCGATAATTTCGTAGTAAGATATAAGGGCAGCAAAGTCATATATGTTTCAAAGCTTCATTTTTGCCAAATAATAATTTTTTGTGCTATTGCATTGCACTGTCCAGTCCGTAAAATTATTTATTAATACTGTATATCAAAGAGGAGGGCATTCCTATGCAAAGGAAAAAGCTTTTTTTATCAGTCATGGTAGTATCTTTATTTATGCTTATTTTGGTAGGTTGCAGTGACAATGGCGTTAGCTCGGCAAATGCATCCTTTGAGCGCACAGATTGGAGACAACCTTTCCCTGAAACCGTAACAGTTACTATCGGTAATGATGAAATGGCACATGCTATTTTTGCCGATGGTGAGGATATATTCGACAATCTTTGGACACGTCGCTGGTTGGAAGTGTATAACATCAACGTGGAAACCGTATGGGCATCGCCAGACTACCCACTTGCAATTAATTTAGCAATTGCCTCTGGGGACTTGCCGGATATGTTCCATGTAGACAGTGCACAGTTCCAACAACTTCTAGATGCGGGACTTATTGAAGATCTTACCGATGTATTTGACTTTAGCTCACCTGGTTTAAGAAGAATGTTCGAGGGTGAGCAAGTGCTTGTGGATACTCCATACAGGGATGGAAGACTTTACGGGTTCCCACGTTTGCATTATGGTTTTGTTACCCAAGCACCATTCTTATGGGTACGTAAAGATTGGTACGAACAAGCTGGAAGCCCAGCAATTAATACTGTAGCTGACTTAGAAGCCCTTATGGAAAACTTCATGAATACCCACGACACACCTTTTGCTATGATTTTAAATGATGGCTTGTTCGGCTTCTGGAATAGCGTAACAGCATGGCACGCCCCTGCACGCACGGATGGCAGTTGGACAAGATTTTGGATTGATGATGGACAAGGCGGCATCATGTCTGCATATGAATCACCAGGAATGCTGGACGCATTAGCCGCATGGAGAAGCTGGTACGAGCGCGGTTGGATTCGTCATGACTTCCCCACTGTAACATGGGATGGGAAGGTTTCAGATATTGTTAGCGGAAATGCAGGAATAGAGTTCGGACCAAACTGGCGCGGCTTCAATTGGAGTGCCGTTGTAGATAATTTTGGAGATGACGCTTATTTGATAGCCCTTCCCATACCTACTATTGATGGCAGACCTGTACAAATTCCTGTTGTGTTCCCAAATGTAGGTTATAACGTTGTGCGTAGAGGTTTTGCGCATCCTGAGATTCTGCCAATGCTTATCAGTGACTATACCTATGTGATTAATGAAGCTGCGATACTTGGAACTATACCTCAGGAAGAAGCAATGAGATTCAATATAAATGATATGAACTGGGTCACAGGTCCCTTCAAAACAACATTCCCCCACTACGATGATATTGTTGCAATTCAAAATGCATTACGAACCGGGGATGAGAGTTATATAATTAGCGGATATGCTCGTTTAGCTCTTGACGAAATTATGGAGTGGATTAATTTTAGGAATCCGTCCGGGTTGGGACGATACCTACAAATGGGACATCCCAATGCTAGCTTGGTAATAGCAGTAGGTTATGAAGATGGCGGTCAATACTTGTATTCGCGCGCATGGGGACCCATGCCTCAAGAAATCTTGGATTTTGGCGGTATAACCGACAGTATTATCGATGAAGGCGTAACCAGAATAATTGCTGGGGTTGAACCTCTTGAGCATTGGTACATTGTGCTAGAAAACTGGCGCAATGCCGGTGGAAATGCGATGACCCAAGCAATAAATGAGCGGTTCGGAAACTAAAAAATATGCTTGCTGAAATTATTGAAAACTCTAAGCTAAAGATCATTGACCATAACATTCACAGGCTTACAAAGCTGGATTTTCATAATCGAGTACTCAATTGCTATAGTGTATCGTATATGAAAACCGGCTGTAGCTTGTTGCGGATTTTTGGAGAGGAATATCATGCCATGGAGGGGGATGCGTTGATTATCCCCCCCCATATTGTCCATGACCACGTTAAAGAAGACAGCAACGATGCCTGTTTTATGTGGTGGAACTTTACCTACAAAATACATGGCATAATTGATTTTATGCGTGTGCTTGACTTGCCTGTACTGTTTCGCATACGCGAAAGAGAAAGGTTTGAACAATCCGTTTTTAAGTATCGTGAAAGCTCTTTGCAAATGAACAAGCTTAGTGATTACATCTTGCAAGAAGCTCGTGCTTTTGAAATGGCAGCAATTTTACTTGAGATGGTTCTTGATCAAAGTTCTCATAAAACATTGGCAGATGTTCATAATGATGTATTTGTGTCAATGCTTGCCAGTATTATGCGCAATGCCGACAAAAACAATCTGATGGGCATATTGGCTGAAGAGTACTCGATGCACCCAAATTACATCAGAAATCGTTTTCGCAAGTTATACGGAGTTACACCAACACAATTTCAACGTCAACTTCGCTTAAAAAAGGCACAAGAAATGCTACTCGGGGACATTAGATGTAATGTCTCTGAAGTTGCGATAAAGCTCGGCTACGAAAATATAGCCGATTTTTCTCGTTTTTTTAAGTCATGTAGCGGCGTATCACCGCTTGAGTACCGTAAAGCCCACACCATAAACATTACAGAAGGGATATAGGTGGTTTGATTGGCTATGAAGAGCATAGTACGCATACTTCGTAAGGAATGGCCGCTACACCTGATGTTGGTACCCGGCGTTGTCCTTGTTTTTATTTTCAGCATAATACCCTTGTATGGATTGATAATAGCTTTTCAGCGTTATAATGTCGCAATGGGCTTCGGTTCGCCATGGGTTGGACTGGCTAATTTTGAATTTTTATTTTCCCAACCAGACTTTGTACGTACTATCTGGAATACATTATTCATTGCTTCGTGGAAAATAGTACTGATGATTATTGTACCTGTCTTTTTTGCACTACTTCTTAACGAGATTAGGAATGTTTTTTTCAAGCGTCTTTTTCAAACAGTTATTTACATGCCAAACTTTATATCATGGGTTATTTTAAGCGGAATCATGTTTGAAATCTTAGCTGTCAGTGGTATAGTAAACCAATTTTTAGGTATCTTTGGTGTGCAACCCATTTGGTTCTTGGGTGACGAAAACGTATTTCGTTGGACTATGATTTTTTCAGATGTATGGCGCAGTTTCGGTTTTGGAACGGTTATATATTTAGCAACCCTTACGGGCATTGATCAAGGTTTGTATGAGGCCGCTCATATGGATGGTGCCAATCGCTTTAAGCAGACTATATACATTACATTGCCAATGATGATGCCTATAATAATGCTAATGTCTATACTGTCACTCGGCAATATACTTAACGCAGGGTTTGATCAGATTTTTAACCTTTACTCACCTATTGTGTATTCGACTGGCGATATTATAGACACTTATATCTTTCGTGTCGGGCTTGAACAGGCACAGTTTTCATTGGGTGCCGCTGTTGGCTCATTTAGATCGTTGATTTCCGCAGTATTGATTGCCATTTCATACTATTTAGCCGACCGTTTTGCCGGGTACAGAGTATTTTAGATGAGGTGAAGCACTAATGATATACAAATCCACAAGCAAGAGAATCTTTGATACTTTTAATTATTTATTCATTACCCTTGTATGCCTGAGTTGCATCCTGCCATTCGTACATTTGCTGGCTGTCTCATTTAGCTCTACCCTTGCAGTGCAAACAAATTCAGTGATATTTTGGCCGGTAGACTTTAATTTATATGCATATGAGTTCGCCTTTTCAAATGGTAGATTTCTTGCTGCTTTATGGGTTTCAATCCAACGGATTGCCTTAGGACTTCTTGTTAACTTGCTTCTGATTATTCTTACGGCTTACCCCCTTTCACATAATAAGAGCAAACTACATGGACGAAATATTTATATGGCCTACTTCGTGTTTACAATGATATTTAATGGTGGTCTTATTCCTACTTTTATTGTTGTATCACGACTCGGGTTATTAAACAGCCTGTGGGCTCTTGTATTACCTGGTGCGCTGCCTGTTTTTAGCATGATTATCTTAATGAATTTTATAAGGAATTTGCCAGAAGAATTGCAAGAGTCAGCTATGCTGGATGGTGCCGGGTCAATAAAAATATTGTACAAAATCATGTTGCCATTACTAAAGCCATGTTTGGCTACAGTCGCACTTTTTTCCATTGTGGGGCATTGGAATGATTGGTTTAGCGGACTTATTTACATGCGCAATCCTGCAAATTTCCCATTACAGACATATTTACAGTTCTTGCTACTACGCTTTGAGCAAATTATGATGATGGCAGGCGGGGATGCGGCATCTGCCTTGGCTCGGATGAATGTACAAACAGGTCGTGCTGCGCAGCTGTTTATGGGGGCTGTTCCAGTGCTTATTATTTACCCATTTTTACAAAGATACTTTACCACCGGTTTGGTTATGGGTAGTGTAAAAGGATAAAAGGAGATACTTATGAAAAGAAAACTTAACGCAGCATTTTTGGGTGCAGGTTATATGACCACAGTTCATATGAAGAACCTGCTAAAGTTCCCGGAGACTACCATCACAGCAGTTTGCGATACTACAATCGAAAGAGCAAATGCGATGAAAGATATCACCCCTGATGTTGCACCTTACGATGATTTTGACAAAATGCTGGCGGAAGAAAAAATTGACATCCTATACGTATGTATTCCTCCATTTGCACACAGTGGACAGGTAGAAAAAGCCGCAGCTAAAGGTATTCATATCTTTATAGAAAAACCGATTGCCTTAACCGTTAAGCGCGGGGAACGTATGCTGCAAAGCGTAGAAGACGCTGGTGTAATTACGCATGTTGCTTATCACATGAGATACGGGCGGGCTGCACGAGAATTAAAGCAATTAATTGAAACCGGCGTAGCAGGTAAACCAACCTTGTTTGATGCACGCTATGAATGCAACTCCCTTCATTCGGACTGGTGGCGGCAAAAATCCATGTCTGGCGGTCAGGTTTTTGAGCAAATAATTCATTTGTATGATTTAGCAGTCAGCTATTTAGGCGAGCCAGATACGGTTTCGGGCTATATCGCCAATCTTGCGCATACAGATGTTGCTGACTACAATGTAGAAGACACCAGTATTTCATTACTAAAATTTAAGAGTGGTGGGCTTGCATCCATATCAGGTACGAACTGTGCAATCCCATGGAACTGGAAAGAACCGTTTACCGTTGTCTGTGAAAACGTTACAGCCAAATTTAGTGATACCAACAATGCCGTATTTTACTTCACAAAAGAAGAACCTGTCCGTGAAGTGGAGATTAAGGCTGATGATGACAGGTATTACGCAGAAACCGAAGCATTTTTATCCGCTATTTGGGGAACTTCTCATAATGAAATAGTTCCAATCAGCGTAGGGATTAAAAGCCTAAAAATGGTAGATGCTGTTTGCAAATCCAACGGCAACGTGATTAATATATAAGGAGGCATTATGAATTTATTGGTTAATTTACCGGAAAGCTTTTTCCAATCCGAGTCGCTAAAGCCTGTGTTTGGCAGACTGTTCTCCCTTGCAAGCAACGTTAAAACCACATCTTACAACGCCCCAGATGAGATAAAGGACGACCTAGCTTGGGCAGATGCGGTTATTATGTGGTCATGGCCAAACCTTGATGATGCACTTCTTGAAAATGCAAAAAAAGTAAAATTTGCCGGGCACATCACCATTACACAAACCACCGCTCGTGCGGAATTGAAAAAAGGAATCGTAGTTTCCGAAACAAGGCATGGGTTTTCATCTGCGGTATCAGAGCTTGGACTTACACTAATTTTGAGTGGGCTTAGAAAAGTGGGTATGTATCACCATCAAATGAAGCTCGGTACAGAAGAATGGGTAAACGCATTCCCGACGGATATTGATCCATCTGAGCGCCAGCTCAGCGGTAAGAATGTTGGCATAATAGGCTTTGGCGGAATCGGGCAAGGGCTTGCAAAGCTGATGGCACCATTTCATGTGAACTTGAAAATCCATGACCCATACTTACCCGAAGAAGTTGCGACAAAATATGGGGCTACTCCCACCACAATCAAAGATATAGCCGAAACGTCGGATGTCATTGTATTATGTGCCGCAGAGAATGCTGGTACTAAAAAGCTAATTGATAAAGAAGAAATTGCGCTGTTTAAGAAGGATTCTGTGCTGGTAAATATCGGGCGTTCGTCACTTGTCAATATGGAATCTTTAATTGAGCGTTTACAATTAAACGATATGACTGCCATGTTGGATGTTTTTGATGTAGAGCCGTTAGAGCGCGATTCAGTATTAAGAACACTTGATAATGTCTTCCTTACACCGCACAGGGCTGGTGGTTTAATGGAATCGGTAGAGCGGATAATAAATTGGTTAACTGATGACTTTGAGGCATTTTTGAATGGTAAGCCTGTAAAATACGGTATAAATGAAGATGTGCTAAGTTGCTTTCCGGATTAATAGCAATGGCTGACATTGCTACACATTATTTCTTGAATTAAGGAGTAAAGGCATGAAAATTTCGTTGAATAGTAACTGGAAGCTTTATCCGCACGACCCTGCTGAAAGTGCAAAAGATTACCTTCCTGCGGGCTCGCTACCACTGGATGTACGAATGCCACTTATCCAGGCAGGCATTATCAAAGACCCTGTGGTAGCGGATTATTGCTACGATAGCGAATGGGTAGAAGACAAAACATGGTGGTTTGCCAACGAGTTTACCCTTGATGAAACAGATGCAGACAGTATACGCCTCGTATTTGAAAGTTTGGATTATAATGCGGATGTATATGTGAATAGCATACATGTAGGCTCACACAAAAATGTGCATTATCCATTTGAGACAGAGATTATCAAGCATGTAAGTAAAGGCGCAAACCAAGTTGTGGTGCGCCTAACCTGCGGTCATGAAAACGTTACACCGGAGCAGGAAGCGCAATTTAAGGATATAGTATGTACAGAAAAGCGTGATTCTCGTGGCGACAGAGGTGATACCCGCCGTGTGTTTATGCGCAAACCACAGTATGTATATGGTTGGGACTGGGCTCCGCGCATTGCCAGTATTGGCATAATGAAAAATGCTTGTGTGCTTATAAATAAGCAGTTTTCTGCGCCGACGGTGTGCATGATTACAAAAAAAGCAACCGAAGAAACCGCACACGTAACATTTGAAGTAGAATTTGAAAGTTTTGCGCCAACAGTTACGTTTGATGCGAATGTAACAGTAGAAATGAAATTTGAGGATAAAGGCGTTTTATCTCTTAGCAAGGAAATTTTTGTGCAACCGGGAGTTAATTTCGTTGCCTTCGAAGCGGAAATAAAAAATCCAGAACTATGGTGGCCTGCCGGGGCAGGCAAGCAGCCTCTTTATGACTTAAACGCAACAATTAAATATAAAGAGCAGAAATTTGAAGGCGAGGCCATAAAAGCGGGCATACGTACCATCGAGCTTAATACAGATAAAGTTTCTGATGAACGTCGCTTATTTGGCTTCCGTGTAAATGGCAAAAATATCTTCCTTAAGGGTGCTAACTGGATTCCATCAGATTCTATTCACGCTCGCATAACGAATGAAAAATACGAAACCCTTATAAAAGATGCTGCTCAGTGTAATTTCAATACCATTCGTGTATGGGGCGGTGGCTATTACGAAAATGATATTTTTTACGACTTATGTGACCGTTATGGATTACTTGTATGGCAAGATTTTATGTTTGCTTGCGCACTGTATCCTGATCATGTGCCCGGCTTTATGGACAGTGTGCGAAAAGAAGCTGACTATCAAACCCGTCGTTTGCGCCGCCATGCCTGCCTTGCATTTTGGTGTGGAAATAATGAAATACCCGCTATCTTTGAAAACCAAATCAAAGAGAATTTTAAAAGCGGTTTCTCCGGTGGCATGGATATTTTTAATAAGCTACTACCAAGAGTAGTGCGTAGCAACTGCCCAGAAATCCCGTATTGGCGTAGTTCACCATTTGGAGGAGAAACCCCTAATGCTGCGGAAAGCGGCAATGTACATCACTGGTGGGCATGTACCATGAACCCAGAAATGTCTAAGCGCATAACCCCGGAGGAATATGATCTTGTAGTTTCCTCTATGGTTTCGGAATACGGCTATATTGGCCCTTGTTCCGAAGAAACAATAAAAAAATACTATGGTGATAATGAAATTGTCCGCGATGATAAAATTTGGAACCTGCATAACAACACATTCGAAAAAGAAACCGTAGCCGCTGGGATACGTAAACACTATGCCGAACCAAACAATCTCTCGCTTGCAGAATATCTAAAATACGCACGCCTAGTACAAGGGCTAATGTATGGTTATTCCCTGGAAGCACTGCGCTATTTTGAATACAGTGGTGGCTCCCTATTTTGGATGTATAATGATGCTTGGGGCGAAGTAGGTTGGAGCATTGTGGATTATTATTTAGATCGTAAGCCATCCTATTACTATGTAAAACGTGCTTTTGCCCATACAAAGCTAATCTTGCGTACTACTAATGACAAAGTGCATGTAATGGCTGTAAATGATACAAGTAAACCCATAAACATGGATATATGTTACGGATACGCAGGTTTTGATGATACGTTTGATGATAATGTTAAAACAGTGGAAGTGAGTTCGTTTAGTCGTAGTATCGTGTTTTCATTTGACATGCCAAAGCATGATTTAACCAAAGGTGTAGTGTTCGCACGTACAAAAAATGTACCCCTCGCAATACTGCGTACCAGTGACTATAAAGATTACTCACCACGCACTTCCAATGTAAGAATAGAAGCAGTTGAAAAATCAGGCAATGACTATAAAATTACATTAAAAAGCGAAGGATACAATCATGCTGTACACTTCGCTCCATATATGCATATGTGTGATGACTATTTTGACATGTTGCCTGGTGAGGTACGTACTGTTACTGCTTATGGCACAGTAAAATCAATTAACGCCGAAGCAATAACAGTATCTTCGATATAATACGCCTATCAACCCCATGTCCATTCGTGTGAACGATAGTGGGCATGGGGTTTTTTATTATTTTACATATTTATTGGCAAACTATAGACATCGACTATACCATTACGAAATAAAGTTTGAATTGAGTTTTGCGTCAAAAGCTTCGGTTAGTACATTTAAATTATCATCGGTTAGGAGTTGTATAATTTGTTTTTGCATTCATCAAGATTCATAGCGACCTCCCCATCTCATTCTGGTGTTATAATGCGAATCCTATGTTCACGCAACATACGATACAACGCCTCTGGGGGGCGGCTGTTAGATATAAGCACATGAATTTTCCTTAAATCACATATGCGGTAAAACGCCGATTTTTCAAACTTATCATCACTACATAACAGGATATTTAATTGGCTTTGGCTCATCATCACACGCCTTAACTCTGCTTCTTCCATGGATGAATCCATTAGCCCATGCTTTGCTGAAATGGCACGGCAGGAAAAAAATAATTTGTCTGCACAAAAATTCTTCACAGTTGACTTTGCAATATCTCCTACGTATGAGAGTGAGTTTTCACGCAGTTTGCCTCCGGTAGAAAAAACATTGAAATGCAACGATGAAAGAGAAAGTGCTGTTTTAGTGCCGTTTGTAACCACAGTTATATTTTTTATGTTACTCATATGCCGTATCATTTCATGGACGGTGGACGATGAATCCAAAATAACGACATCACCTTCGCTTATTAAGTCAATCGCCAGTGCTGCGATTAGCTTTTTTTCATCACGCATTTCTTTTTCGCGAAGGTACAAGGGGATTTCATTATTCAAACCCTCAAGGAGAGCTACACCACCATGTGTACGCATAACGAGTCCTTGTGTTTGCAGTGCCTCCAGGTCGCGTCGGATAGTAGCTTCACTACTGTAATGTGTTTTTGCCAATGCCGATACTGTGCCAGTCTTATGTTTCTTGAGATATTCCATTATGGCTTGTTGCCGTTCTATGACGAGCATTTTTTTCCTCCCACCAAGCATTTATATTATTTTTGGGAAATGCGCAAATATGAACATCGAATCTTGTAATAATCGTTCATGTATGCGCATTTTCTTTCATGAAAATAGCAAATGCGTGTTTGTTTTGCAATATCACCGCAAGTCTTTATAATGGGCAAAAAAAGATTTATTCTCGTAGGGAAAGAAGAAGATGTAACGAAATATTTGGTAGCTGTTTTGAGTCAATATTACCCCTCCGCAAGGACAGGAGAGTGAATCTATGTATAACAATAACCCAATTCCGGTAGTTAAAAACCATGATAATCTTCGTATAGATAACAACAGTAATCCTGACCCTTATGCAATTTTTCACGAAGGTATGTATTATGTGTATTCTACTGGTGGACATGGTGTAAATGTGCTGCAATCAAAGGATTTAACAAGTTTTGAGCATATGGGCTATGCCCTAAGCCACGAAAAACAAAGAAACTATTGGGCACCGTGTGTGTTTGTCCACGAAGATATCTTTTACATGTACTATTCTGCCTGTGCCGAAGGAGAAGCTGATGGCAATCAAGAATTTATGAAAGTGGCTGTTTCTAACAGCCCATTAGGTCCTTTTGAATATAAAAAAACTCTTTATGATGAGTTTAGTATAGACCCTCATGTAATTATAAAGGATAGTGAATGGTGGTTATTTTATGCGTCTAACCGCACAGTGGATGGCAAAACCGGAACGATGGTAATGCTGGACAAACTGATTAATCCATTTACACCGGCAAATAATCCTCGCGTTGTTGTTGCGCCAAGTATAGACCAAGAAATCTATGCTCGTAGCCGTTATAGCCCCGGCGAGGATTGGTATACAATAGAAGGTGGGTTCTATTTCGAAAACGAAAATACCGCCTTCCTTATGTACAGTGCAAATGCATACACACATGGCGATTATTTTGTAGGTTATGCTATATGTGACGCATCAGAGCCTTTAGAAACTGCTGTGTTTAAAAAATACCCCAACGAAACAGCGTATAGACCTCTTATTGGTAAGGATGAGTGGTTTACTGGGTGCGGGCACAACTCTATGATTTATGGGCCTAATGGGGAATTATTAATTGTATATCATGGTCGCCCACGCTCCGAAGATAACGACCCAAAACCCGGTGATGATAGACGACTATGTATTAGCGAAGTAAAAATTAACGGAAACGAACTTACATTGGTACGTCGAAAATAAACAGCGGGGTGATTCGTATGAAACGCTTGTCGCTCTTTTAAAAATAGCCGAAGATTTCTTTATAAAGCATTCCACCACGGCTTTTAAGCATACCAACGAGATGCTTGGCAATCTACGTCGATATATCCTAGCAAACTTAGGCGGAGACACTACGCTTAATAAATTGGCAGAAATTTCGCATTTTAATCCATCATATAGCGAACGTCATTGAGAAACGTGATTGAAGGAGGACGGCCACAAACGCGAAGTAAGCGTTTTTGGCTGGTTTTGCTCGACGCGCAATCACGATTTCGAATTAATTCGCTAAAACTTTTAACCGAAACAGATATGAAAATAATTCAAATCTCAACCGAGCTGGGCTATAATACTCAGGCGTATTTTTGGCGGTTCTCTAAAAAAAATGCGGGGGTAGGTCCACAAGAATTTGGGGAGGCTAACAATGCAATATCTATGGTTTAAAAATAAAGACACATCACGGAGTCCATACGCCGCATTTCGAAGTAGCTTTGATCTAAAAGAAGCAGATAGCACCGTGATAAACATTTTTGCGGATACAGTGTATTCATTGTATGTAAATGGGAGGTTTATCGGCTTTGGTCCTACAAGGTTTGACCCTCGATTTCCACAGTATGATTCTTATAATCTTAAAGAGCACTTGCGAATTGGCAAAAATGTAGTCGCTGTGTTGGTGAACTTTCACGGACATAAGACATTTAAAAACATTCCTACCGAGGCGGCGTTTACCGCATGGGGTGACATTCCATTTAAGTGGAAATGTAGAGAGCATACTGCTTACACCCGATTTACGCCAAAACTCAGTTTTGCTCTTGAAGCACAGATTCATTATAACCAAGCAGGTTTTGATGAAAATTGGATAAGCATAGATTATGACGATAGCAATTGGCCGAATGCGGTGCCACTAAAAAACCAAAATGCCTTTGGTACGCTTACTCCAAGGGAAATCCCATTCATGGAGCTTACTCCTATTAGTCCCAAATCTGTAACCGTTTTGCCGCTGGACAAACGTGAGGATGTATATTCCTTCTTCTTCCCCTGTGATGCGCCTGGGGAAGATGTATATATCACAAAAAAATTCATCGGCTGGGGTACTTATATCTACTCGCCAAACAAACAAACCATAATAGCAGGTGCTTTTTATGAGAGTATATGGGTAAACGGCGAGGCTTGTCATAAAACCGAAGACCCTAACCGTTCAGTGCGTTACAATGTTCTTGTACACCTTAATGAAGGCTGGAATTATGTTTTTGCCCAGCTTTTTTCGTACCAAGATGTCTATCAGGCGTATTTATCATTGCCTTCTAATTGTGGTTTGAAGATATCTGCTGACAAAGACGAAAGTAGCGGCAAATTATTTCGTTATATTCCATTACAAGATGAAGAAAACGATGCAATGCTAAAAACATTGCCTTTGCCTTTGGCAGAAGATTTCGATGCCGGACCCTATGGTGGTTGGACATATACCACTGAGGCTGACTGCGCCACTTGCCCCTGCCGTGAAGCAAGCTGGGATATTTACTCTCCACCTGTACAAACAATTTCTGATGCTTCCGGCTTTACGGCAAAAAAAGAAATCTACCCTAACGGGTTTTCTTTGACATTTGACATGGATTATATGCATCTTGTATTCCCTGTACTAAAATTACGTGGAGTTAAAGGAGCGACAATAGATTTTTTGTATAGCGATAGGTTTATGTTGGATAATCAGCACCTACGCTCCCTTGCATGGGTACCGCTGGGTGATTGTGTGGTATGCGCAAAGGATTCACTTAATTGGCAACCTATCCAGCCTCGTGGCTTTAGATATGTAAGCATTACTGTGCGCAATACTACAGGTGATATAACGATTGATAATATTAGCTTTTTATCCGCACATTATCCTGTTGAGCAAATCGGTAGCTTTGAGTGCTCCGACCCACTTCTAAACCGTATTTGGGAAATGGGAGCACTTACTCAGCGCATTAATATGGAAGATACCTACACCGACTGCGTTGATCGCGAGCGCGGCTTGTATGCATTAGACCTTTTGGTTCAATATCATATAAATCTTATGTGTTTTGGTGACCAATCCCTTATGAAACGTGCACTGGAGCTGTATGGGCAAAGCAATCATTCACAAACAGGAATGTTCCGCTGCTTGTACCCTAACACCGGGGATTATGTATTGCCGGACTTTTGTCTGTATATCGTAAATGCGTTCCACGCATATTTTAGGCAGACAGGCGATGTGACATTTATACAAAAATATTGGCCTGCAATAATCGAAAATATCAGTAGGTTTAACTGCTTGTCTGACGAGAGAGAAGATAAGCTGTTAAATGCAGAATGGCCCGAAGGTGGTTGGCCCCCAATTGAGAATGATAACCGCATAGGTTTCCTTGGAGATGGCATTGCAGACATAGGGCAAGTGATGGATAATACAGGGATTAACTGCATGTTTTCAGCTATGTACCTTATAGCATTACGTCAAATGCAAGAAATGTCACAAGCAATAAAAGCTGGAGATGACTTTTCCGAACGAATAAATATACTTGAAAAATCCATCTCCAAAGCCTATTGGAATGAGGAGAAGGGTCTGTTCGCTGATACATTGGAGCATACTGCGTTCTCACCTCATGCGTCACTTTGGGCAGTGTTGGCAAAAACTGTAACAGATGAGCAAAGACAAAGACTGAAATTGACCATACCACCGCTTTTCACGCCTCTCTTTAAAAATGGAATTAATCCAGCTGATGGGGTGCGCTTTGAAACATCACGAGGTTTTCATTTATTTGTGGCACTGTATGAGCTGGGCCTTGATGATGTAGCGGAAAGTGTCATAAAAGAGGGATGGGGATATTTCCTTCACAAAGGATTAAAGACTACACCAGAGCATTTCGAACTGAGGCATAGCCTATGCCACGCATGGGCTGCACACCCTACTTACATGCTGTCTCGCTATGTTTTGGGTGTAGAGTTTGATGCCAATGGCGAGGTTAAGGTAAATCCACGTCCAGGGACATTAACATGGGCAAAAGGCACTGTTCCGCATCCTAAAGGTGTGATAGAAGTGGAGTGGCGCAAGGAGAATGGAAAAGTGATTATGAAATACACAAACCTTCCGCTCGAAGCAGTAAAAGAAATCCTTTCTACGATAGAAGAACAATAGAATGAAGATAAAAAAATAAAGCACAACAGCAAAAAAACCTTGGAGAATCAAGGGTTATGTGAGATATGACTATTTCACAGGAAAAACGGTATAGCACACCCGCTATGCCGTTTTTCTCATGCTTTGGATGGGTTTTGGGTTTGTTCTTTTGCGGTTGAAAAATCAAACGCACCGATAAAGTTGTAGACGAT
>WQVF01000023.1 GCA_009781725.1 Defluviitaleaceae bacterium | reverse complement strand
TAAGCATTTTTATGAATAATTATGCACGTGCCTCGTCAACATAAAAGCGTTGAGGAGCGAAGCGACGAAGCAATCCAGCAAATCAAACCTTTTGGATTGCTTCGCTTTGCTCGCAATGACAGACTTTGCATAGATATTCATGGTTTTTACTTAGCAAGACAGCCCCCTCTGGTTGTGCATGTTGATGAAAATTGTGTGTATAAAATGTTGCATTGTGAGTTATGCCAGGTTTCGCCGTCGTGGATATGCTTAAATTCTCCTGCATGTACGTTAAATTTTCCATGACTGTTAGTCCTTTTTTGCAGCCCCCTTCCACGGAAGGGGGGCTTATCTAGTCGGCTTGCTCAAATACAAATATGCCGTGGATTTGTAGTCATCGCCTCTGTAGAAATTGTAATAAGTATCGTCGGTATGGTGCTTTGTCTGCTCAAAAAAGTCAAAACCAGAAATATCTTTATACAAGGTCACGCCAACGCCCTGCACATCGCAAGATGTGATTTGCAGGTCTTTGATGTTGTCTAAAATTTTTAACAATCCGGGGCGCGTGGCACTGCCTATTTGTTGGATTGTTACCTTTATATCCTCGTGGAAAAATATAGGGTCTACCGTGTGCAAACGGTAAAATACACATTCCCCTGTATCCCAATCATGCAGCAGGCAGCCTTGGGTCTGGTTAGCAAATTCGCCCAGTGCCCATGCAGAGCCTATATAGTCTTCTGCGCCGGTTCCGCACAGGGTTGGGAAGTCTTTGTCGCCGTCTATATAGCATTTAACTTCACCTTCGCCCCACCAGGTTTTTTGATATACCGGGTCTGCAATAAGTGCCACGTTTACACCTATAAAACACCCACTGCCTTTAATATGGGGGATGATTTCGTAGTCAACGCCGGGGGTTCCTTTTTCTACGTGGTTGAAAACCGTGTGGAAGTACATTGCGTTATCTGGTATGGGTGTTAGGCTGTAATTAATGTCAAAGAAGCAATGGCCTTGACGCTTCCCGCTTTCGTTTACTATCTGGATTTTGGCGGCTTTTCTAAAGGGCATTTGGATAAAGCTATTAAAAGAACGCCCCTCTGCGGTGGCGAAAAATTGATTTTCGAAGGCCCTGTTTTTGTCCTCTCTTGCCAGCCCGCACATAAAAAAGTCGCCGAAGGGCAAGTTAACGGCGGGGGGTTCTTCCCCATCCCAAAACATTTGCAGTTTTAGCCCGTCTAGCATTTCACGGCTACGGTCGGATAGGGTAAGCCACATGCGGTGGATTATCCCGCTACCTTTTGTGTCTAGTAGGACTTTAGTTTCGCCTATTTCTATAGGCTCCATTGGACGGCCTTTTGCGCCTTTGTTGGTTTTGCCGCCTGCGCCTTTTATGCTGTTAAGATTTTCGAAGCTTGACCAGCGGGTGTGGGTGTTTTTTTGCATTAGATATGGTTGCATGTTAATCTCCCTTTCCCTTTTAGGGCACCCCTCTTAGGAGAGGGCAGTGATTCTAAACTCTTGCCTTGCTGAGGGTATGTTTTGTTTCTCGCTTAGCACAATGCGGTAAATACATTCGCCCCAGTTTCTCTGGGTTCTTACATCCGCTAATGGGATTTTTTCTACCACGGCATCCAGGGTATCAGCGTCAAACTCTAGTACGCCTACATCTCCGTCTACATCGATGCTGATTTTGCCGCCGCTTATAACCGGCCGCTTATGTGTCATGAAATTGTACGACACAGGGCTTGGTTTTTCCAGTTTAAACTCGTCTGTTATCAGCACATATGGGCTATCGCCGCGATGCATCGCTACCTTACGACTCCAACTTTTGATTCCGGCACCGTCATCATACGCCTTCCCGATATCCATACTAATTTGAGAATTTTGGCCCATACTATACACCACATCCCGAGCGTAAAAATCCTCTCCGTCATGCTGCATATACCCATTAACCGTAGGGCAATTATGATACTGCGACTGTAAGTACCATAGTTCAAACCGCTGGGGGCTGAAGGTCTGGGCCTTATATTCCTCTGTACCGATATCAATAAACAGAGGCTTTCCGCTTAGGTATACAATAAAATTGCCTACGTCATTATGATTATGACTCTCCACATTGGTGCCGGCTTTGGCAGAGAGGAACAGTCCCTTGGGTGTGCCCTCGCATTCCCTAGCAACCAGTATCTGGATTTCATCAAGCCAAGCGTCCTTTACATACGGTGGGTTACCTCTAAGCCCCTCCCGTTCCTTCTCAGAGAACATATCCAACAAATGGTCGAGAACGAAAAACCAATACTTCCGGTTAACATGCCAGGACGTTACCTCCGCGCCTAGCCGCATAAGCTTATCGTCACCGATATTTTTACCATAATGATACACACAGGGGAAAACAGGAACGATAGGGTCGCCGTCTGCGTAGTTGACAAAGTACTCGCCGTAGATAAACACCTTTTGAAAATACGTACCCATTAGCTGCACTTTGTCATTGTCAAATATATCGATTTTGCCGCGGGACGCATCCCGCAAAAACCTAAGACAGTTGTAAAAGGCCCCGCCAGAAGCACCCCAGTACATTGGCCCTTCGTCGCAACCGCCGTCATTTGAGTGGGTCTCGTAAAAGCGGTCCAGGCTTTTGGCTATTCGCGTAATGGCTTTTTCACGTTCTTCCTCGCCGTAATCGAAGATTAAATGGCAGCATAGTACATTAAGATTGCACCATGGGTTCCAGTTATTTATGCGGTTTTCTACAAAGCCCATCCACCAATATGTGTCTCTTTGGGTGTAGGGTTTTACTACACGACGTTCTATTTCCTGGGAGATTCTTCGCCCTATGCGGGATGAAACCGCGTCTAGCTCGCTTTTCATTAAATAATAAGTCCAGGCCAGCATCATTGCTGTTTCCGATGTGTTTAAATCCACTACCAGCACGTCTTCGTCTGGGATACCGCCGCCGCCATTAATTGTAAACTGCGGGTTTGGGGCAGACCAGGTTGTGCACTCGCACAGGGCGTATATGCCGTTTATTATCTGCTGGGTGAAGCGGCCTTGGCCCTCCAGACATTCTGCAAAAAGGAAGACCCCTAGGGCGTTACGCTTCCCCACAAAGGATAGCCAGTGAGGATAAAATTCGCCTGTTTGTGCGTATACCCTGTAGTGGTGCATATTGGTTATGGGCCAGTCATAATCGATGTAAGCTTCCGCGTCTTTGATGAATTTTTGCCTTGTTTCTTGGGAGACTGCCTCCCATTTTGCACGTTCTTCGTAGCGTGGGAAGGGGTGGAAGTCTTGAGGTTTTATGAATAGGTCTTTTACTGGGGTGTTGTTGAATTGTTTGAATATCATTTTATCACCTCTCGGGAGTACATTTTTCTAGTTCTTCGAATGGCTGCGGATAAACTTTATTACCTCCTGCCCTTCGTCAAGGCTATCGATATTAAGCATAATCACAACCCGGCCTTTTTTCAAAGCCTCTATATGCTTATAAACATCCGCTGCCGTACAGCGCACCATAAGCGGCAGATTCCCATGCATATCCCACAATTCCTCCAAAAATTCAATAGGCTTAGTCAAATTAGGGTCCCAGCTAATCTCCAACAGCTTCAAATAGTTGAGCTTAGCCAAGTCTCTATGAATGTGGTATCCCTTCATATGATGATGCATAAACCCGCCCTTAAAATGGTCGAGAATCCTTTGGGTACTATGCCTACCAAAATCCCTAAACTGCTCAGCCGAGCACAAATCATCAAAGTCCATAGAGATATAAGGCGCATCGCCCTCAAACCAGCAGTTTGCCGTAACGCTGCCCCCATTAACATACCCGGTAATTTTTTTAATCGACTCCTCCAGCCAAATAACAGGCATGGCGCATTGGTCCATGAAAGCCCTAACCAGCTCAGGTTCATCAAATAAATCCATAAAAAGGTCATTGCCGCGGATAGCGTTTGCCATATCCCCCGGCCCAGCATTAGAAAATCCATGGATATAATAATCGCCTTCCTGATACTTGACATACAGGCGGGTAATTTCTAAAATCCTTTGATACCACGGGTTGTTCGCATCCATCGCAAGCTTTTTCATGTCAGCCAAATCATCCAAAACAGGATGCGTCCAGCTAGTTTCCTCTCCAAAGATAACCTCAGCCCCGGTATAGTACGCGCTGTGGACGCCATATCCCATGTTTATCCCCACCGCGGGCACATAGTCGTTGTCCATACCCGCCGTATAGTCCACAAAGATTTCATTCATCTTTTTGGCCCTAAGCACATACTCCTCGCCGTCTTTCTCGAAATCCCAGGAAGAAAACGGACGGTTTTTAACGCCCCAGTCCTTATAATCCAAATGAAATGTGTACGGGCACACTGTTACCATCATCTGCCCGGGGGATGTATCATTGTGAAAAGCCCGCCATTTCTCGGTTAATTGGATGATATTATTAGTGTACTCCATTACAGTCCCGACCTTCCAAAGTTAATATTCAGCATCTCGCCGGGTGATGCTCCGTCCCATTTGTATCGTACATTTTCTCCCATTAACTTAAACTCACAGGGGCTTTGGTTGTAAAGCCAGTCAAGAGGCTCGGCTATGGGCTGCTCTACAGAGGCGGTTTTAAACGCATCTTTCAAAGCCGCTTTATGAACGGTGTCCGCAGTTGCAGGGTCAATGGAAACAAGAAGAGGCGTACCGCTTTTGGCAACCAAATCCAGCCACTGCTTATTAAGTGACCAATCGATGCGAGGCGTTATGCCAACACAATCTGCATCTGCCGCATAAAATGCACCATGCTGCATAGCCCTAAAGGCCATGGTGTTTACCCCCATCTTGCGGGTGCGGTGCCAGTCAAAGCCGCTGGTATCGTCGCCGGTGCGCTGCATTGCAAAAATACCGGCCGTCGCATGTGAAACGGTGTTGCAGGCCACAACCAAAGCATCACCAGAGGCCTCGGCCATTACCCTGTACATGTCCAATATAATTTCCATAGTTGTTCTTGTCCTGTCGGCAAAATGCCAGCCAGGGTTTGTAAGCTCTTCGCCCATGTCAAAGCCCCACCTGCCAAGGATATCGTATGTGGTGTAGTCATGTTTGATATTGTATCCCCATGATACCAGGCGTTTAAAGTCCTCACGAATAAACTCCAAAACATCTGGGATACTGGGGTCAAGCATCCATGGGTATTGGAAGCCAAGCGACCTTTCGACATAACGATTACCGGGCAACCACCACGACTTAGGTACGCTAACTGCGTTTAAAAGGGGCCTTATCCACACGCCGGGCTTTACGCCAATATCCTTCATTTTTGCGGCCAACCCCGGCATATCTGGGAAGTCGCTATTACCTATATGCCATGGCCCACCTGTGTGGTCGCCGTTATGGCATACTTCCCAGCCGTCGTCTATAAACATGTAGGGCCTGTTGGCGTTACCGGCTGATAACGAGGCTATAAAATCGCTGTCTTGCAAAATCTTATCATGGCTGGAGTTGCCATATGCATAGTACCAGTTATTGCCGCCGTAAACCGGTGCTTCGGGCATTACTGGCTTGTCGCAAAGCAGACTGCAAAAACGTTTGCCAAATGCAAAAGTAGATTCATCTTCATCAGACTCAGCCGAAACAACATGAGCCGCTATAAGAGTCCGCCCCTTAAGCAGTACGCCCATCCCGCCGTTTTGCACATCCAAGATAAGGGTAAGCCTATCACGGGTCAGTTTCCAAGAGCAAAATGCCCCACAACCGGTTTTTACGCCAACCCCCCAAGTATTTTTACCGCTAACGGCTAAGAAATACCAAGGCAGCTTCCGCTCTGGTGCAAATCCCCTAAACTCTAAATCGCCGTACCCGCGCTCCCAATGGTCGCCCATGATGCTGGTTTTTAGGGGCATGTCTACCCGCCAAGTAATGATTACTTTTTCAAGCGGGGTGTTTTGCGCCATTATGCTAACTTCGTCTAATTTGGAAAAAACACATGCCTCGGCGTCTTTCCAACACCAGCTGTCTCCGGATTTATCCGCGGAGTACAAAGCCCCGTTAGATTGAAAACTGACCGAAAAAACAGGCTCCTTAAATATGTCATAATTAACCATGCTAATCTCCATTCTGAGGCCTCAGCACAACGCCAGTGGTGAAAATTGGCTACGCCTATTTTCACGCTAACCTCCTGAAATATATTTCTTTTGAAAAGGGCTTACTTGGATTGTTTCACTTTGCTCGCAATGACGAAAAGCAACGCCGCAATAACAAAGTCTTAGCCCCAAAACCCCCAAAACCGCGCATAAGCGCGGTTTTGAATAAAGTTTTTGGTTAAGCTTTTACAAAAAGCTTACGAGGTGCGGGGCAGAGCCCCGCAGTTTTAATCTAAAAATTACTACTCCTCGTACTCTTCATCAAGTTCGGCATAGAACAAGTCCATCCTGTCTTGGATAATAGGACGTGCAGCTTCTACAGCCTGGGCCACGGTTTCGGTTTGATCCCAGATATTGGTCCAAATCGCACCCCAGTTAACATCGGTTAACAACGAGCGCCAGTCTGCACGAAGGTTTTCTGGGCCAGAGAGCCATAAAATCAGCTCGACACATGTTTCGGTAAGGAACATGCTGCTTAGCCATTCCCTTTGGCCAGATTCGTGATACTCTGCCCATGTAAGGCCACCATAGCGGTAAAACTCCATAGATTCTTCAAAAATTTGGAATACAAATGTAGGATCCTCTACACCACGTGGAATAAACCAACCACCTGGAACGCCAGCTGCGTTGCTTCTTCCGTCTGTATTGTCTGGCCCAAGTGGGAACGGTACAACACGATGTTCAAAAGGAAGAATGTCTTCAGAGTCAAGCGGTGGGTGCATCCAAGCTTGGGCACGGTAGAAAGCACTGCTACCATCTCTCCATGCATCGTTGTTTTCGCCCCATGCCCAGAAGTCGTTGTTATAGGTAAACACAACCTGGTCGATGTTATACAGCCTGTTAAAGAAGTTTAAGGCATTAACAACTCTAGGGCTTGTAATTTGCTCTTCTGTCACTCCAGGTTCAAAAATAACGCCACCATTAGAGGCAATCAGCATTTCTGCCAATAAGGCACCAACACCAGAGTAACCCCACTGGTCTATTGTGCCGTCGTTATTGGTGTCCTGGGTTGCCAAAATGGCGATGTCAAGAAACGCGTCCCATGTCCACTCGCCTGCAAAAAATAGCTCTTGAGGGTCGGGTGCGCCAATGGCCCTTATAATATCGTAGTTATAACCCATAAACGCTTCGCCAGAGTTGATACCCCTGTTTCTGAAAAATACTTGTCTGCCCAGCACAGGTGGTGCTACGTAAACTAAGTAGGAGTCGGTAAAGATTTGCGAGTTAGGATGTGCGATATCATGAACATCATACATCTGGTCGTTCATGATAAGGCCCACAGCAAAACTGCCACCTAGTGAAACCATGTCAGCAAAAGGCGCGCCGGCCATTTGGCTGGTGGTTACGGCTGCTGCCAGGTCCGTGTTGGGGATGTCTACACGGTAAATGGTGATATTGTACTTTTCTTCGATACGCCTAAGATTGTTGTAGCGCATAAGCTCCGAACGGGTGGCGTCGGCACCTGGCGTTTCCATGCCGCTTACAGCCAAGGCATCCCAGTCTGTTGCATAGCGGATAACTCTGCCGCCACGGTCTTCCGCAGGAAAGCGGTTTACAACCATGGAAAGAATGGGGCACATCTCATCTTCTTCGAGCTCTTCAGTATCATCCTCGTCGCCATTACCCGAGGGGTCAGGCTCAATGACTGCCGACTCCTCTGTTCTGTCGGTAGGGTCTTGCGCGGTGTCTGCTTCGTCGTTTCCGTTTCCACAGGCAGTCAGGCCAATAGCCAAGGCCAGTACCAGCAGCAGACTAAACAAAATACATTTTTTCACTTCTTTCACTCCTTTTTGTTTGTTAGAAGTTTTATAACGCTGTGTTAACGTCATAAGCTTCTTAACTAGGCCTATGCTAGGCCCTTACTGTATGCTAACAAAGCCGCTTGTGGGTTTTATCACTGCACTAACCCACAATTCCGCTTCGCTCGATACCTTCCATAAAGAACTTTTGCAAAAACATGTAAATAACAATTATCGGAATAATGGTTAGCACAACCCCCGCATTTACAACAGCATTAACCAGGTTAAAATCCATTTCCTGCTCGCCCCAGTGGTACGCCGTTGCCAGCCCCGATAGATTAACAGGAAGCAAATTGCGCACCCCGCTCATAAACACACCGGCAAAGTATACATCGTTGTACTGCCATACAATAGAAAACAGCATAACCGTAATAATAGCCGGCACAGCATTAGGAAGCATAACCCTACCGTAAGTATATACTGGCCCGGCACCATCAATAACCGCAGCTTCTTCAAGCTCCTTTGGTAGCCCTCTAAAAAACTGCCTAAAGATAAAGATAAACAGCCCTGCCCTAAGCCCCTGCCCGGTAGTGGTTAAAATAACCGTAGACCATACCCGGCCCAAGAGGTTAATAGGCTCCATAAACAGCCCAAGAGCCCCAAACAAATCAAAAAACCTAAACTGAGAGTACAAGGGGATAATAATGGTTTGGGTAGGTACCACAATAGTAAGAATCACCATCCCAAAAAGGATATTCCTCCCTGGAAAGCGAAATCTAGCAAAGCCGTATCCCACAAGCGAACAAACAGCAATTTGTAAAGCCGTAATCCCAAACGTATAGCCAAGGGTAAACCTAAGTGCCTGCCAATAATTCATATAATGAAGCGCAAACTCGTAGTGAACCGACGCGGGGTTTCTGGGAATAAGATAAACCAATGGGTTGTAAATATCCCCACGGCTCATAAGGCTGTTAGAAACTATTGCCAACAACGGGCTTAATATAACAAATGCAATGCCAATAAGGATAATGAAAATGAAAATGCTCATTATCGTTTCTTTGACAGCCTTCTTAGCCCTAAGGACATATCCACGCCTAAACGACGGAAGCTTTTCCAGTAAATTTTTTGTAAATTGCATCACTTAAACTCATGCCTCCCATCGGTTCATCTAAAAGCTTTTTCACCAACCAAGCACGGAAATAAAAAGCAATTTCCGTATTATGTTGGCGGGATAACTCTCACCCTTTAGGTATGGTAGAACGCAAATTTTGATATAAACCCACATACCATCAATAAAAGCAGCAACACAGCAACAGAGCTGACCACCGACATTGCGGCACTAACCCCAAAACTCCAGTGCAAGAAGGCCGACTCGTATGCCATATCCACCACCGCACTGGTTACATAACGGTCAACAACGGTGTATACAACATTGGTAACAATTAGCGGGCTAATAATAGGCAGTGTAATCTTCCAAAAGGCCTCGTAAGGGGTAGAGCCCTCAATAAACGCCACTTCATACAAAGACGTAGGCACAGACTGCAAAGCGGCAAGAAAAATTAGTATCTGCACCCCAGAGGCACGTACAATTTCGTAAACACGTGCAACCGCACCAATAATATACTGTATTATCTGCAAAGGAAGCCCAAAATTAGCCAACAAAACAGCAATAGACTGGACGCTAAGCCCGGTAGTTTGTTGCATCTCCGGTGGCATTGTTGTTAGCCCACCCATAACCATTAACAAAGACTGCTCGATAGCATTGGTAATGGCGGCAGAGGCCATAATAACGGGGAGGAAAAACACAGCACGTACTATCCCCCGCATTTTAAACTTGCGGTTTAGCAAAAGAGCAATAAACAAGCTAAAAAATATAATCAAGGGTATGTCTACAAGAATGCCAAGCATAGACTCTACAAACACCCGAGTAAACGTAGCATGTTCGGTAAATATATGCCGGAAATTTTCTAAACCCGAAAAGCTTAAATCGTATCCGCCTGCCGCCACCATGTCTACAGAGGAAACACTCATCCTTAGCGTATGCAGATAATTTGCAAGGAAAAACACGATAAAACCAATAAGCCATGGCATAATAAACATATAGCCAAGCATGGCCTCCCTGCCCCTTAAGCTTAAAGAAAACTTACCTCTTTTTCTCATGACTCAAAACTCCCTACGGCAAAGTCCATAGCCCTTACCAGCACACCGTTTACATATGCGTCGCTGCGCCCATAATTTACAAATATCGATGTGCTATTGGAATATCTGGTTTCAAAAACGCCACCACCATGGTTAATATGGTTAATCATCCTAGCCGACCTTAAACCAGAAAACACCTCTTGGTACAAGGCAAAATCCTCAGCTGCCTGGGTTACCCAATTAACGTAGTGCGTGGTAAACAAATTTTCAAAGTAGCTAAATCTTAAAATCTCTGTGGGTGCATATGTCATAACAAAATATGGCGCACCACCAAACTCTATCATCCTAAGCCTTTGTGTTTCCGGGTCAAATACCTGAGAGGTGTTAAACGCATGGCCTGTAAAATTTACATATCCATGTAAAACCATAGGCAAAAAGGGTACCTCTTCATCTATGATATAAAACATATTTGCCGACGTAGGCAAATTAATAATGTGATTTGCATATCTAAGGGCATACATGTTACCGCCAGAAATCATCAGGTTATTATAGCTCTCGGCAATTTTTCCAAGTTGCTCTTCCATGATGCGGACTGCAGCCGCCCGGCTTACATAGGATGCTCTGTCAAAGTCTGCTGTTACTATGTCTCCCAAGTCCCTTAGTGCCAGGCTTGATAGCCCAACATGGCTGTAGGCATCTATAAAGCTGTCTACATGGCTAGGAAGCGCGTTTGGCGAATTATAGTAAAACACCGCTGTTCTGTAATTTGTGTTACGCCGCATTGTAATACGGCCAAAAGGCATCGAAACACCCAAAAACCCTGTTACATCCCGGGATGCTTCCCAGTTTGGGCGATACCCACGGGTATTATAAAAACTAACCCGCTGAAACTGAACGTCTGGGAAAAGTGCCCCGCCTCCTTGTTGCAAAAGGCTGTCAAGCTCACGCATCTCGTTAAAATTTCCTAACGAGCGTATGCGGTTGATATTTCTGGCAGATGCATGATTAACGCCGCCATTATGCCACCCAAGAAAGCGCATATGAATATTCTCTACACCCAAATCCGAAAGTACGTTTACAATATGCATGGCTTGGCTATAAGTTGTAAGCACGGTAGGTGAAGTAAAGGGAACCCCAAGTACATGGCCTACTTGCTCCACCCCGCCGTAAATATCCAGGTAAAACGGCACACCCTCGCTTGGGTCTAGGGGTGTTAATGCGCCATTGGTTATTAGCTCTTCGCGAAAGCGGTTGGCCATTTCTGGATAGCCATCATCATTGCCCGGCAAAAACATAAACCTGATTGTGTAGTTACCAACACCGGCAAACTCTTCAAGCACAGTCATATCCGCTATAGAGCCTATGGCCCCGGTCATAGGAAGCTGGCCAGAATTACGCAAGGTAAAAACGGAAAACACATGGTTGTATGACCCGGTTTTACCGCTTATATCTGCAAAAATAGACGCCAATGGCTCCCCTTCAACCACGCAGGCTATAAAGGCACCGCCACCCACACGGCTAACCCCAAATATCGGGAAGCGTACAGGCTCGTTAATCTGCGTCCGCACAAACTGCGTCATGGGCGGAAAGCCATAAACGGGCTGTACAAATTGGTCATCCCTAATGCGGCCATTATTAAAATGTATAAGCCCGCCGGCACCGGAAGGGACAAGCATATACCCTTCATCCTGGGTGCCACCAGCCCCAAAAAACTGTAAAAGTGTAACCGTGCCCAGCTCGCCGCCACCGTTTTCTGTTATCCTATCCATAGGTACGGTAGCAACCAAGGTGTCGCCTTCTAAGCGGTACTCAATAGAAATTTCAAAGAAAATCCTATCAAGCTCCATCTCTACCCCGGCCAACATATTGTCGTAGGCAAGCTCGTAAACATCGTATCCATGGTACTCAAAAATACCCATGAGCCTGTTGGACGTAATCCTGGCGGCCCTGTCTATGCTAGAAAGCTCCCTAAAACCGTCCAAAACCGCCGACGGTCTGTATCTTTGCAGCAACCAATCCGCGTCACCTGCATCTAAGTGCTGCAAAAATAGATAATAAAGCCTTTCGTCCGTTATAAATTGGGGCAATAAATCCACACCCAAGGTTAAATCGCCAATGGTGTAGTTCATGCGCACGCCGTTTGTTATTGCCTCAATTTCTAGCTGCCCAAGGTCTGTACTATGGTCGTGGCTGTTAAAGGCCATTTGCCGCCTTTGGCTATTAAAAAACGTAACCGCCAACTGGGACGACATATGAGATATCTCAAACTGGTTGGCTATCGGGTCTTGTCGCCTGCCCGGCGGGTTGGAATACCATGTATGGCCGCCTCGCTTGTCATATACGGCAATTTCCCCCGTAGAGGTATTAACATACAACTTTAGCTCATCTGTTTCTGCGGCCAATACCATGCCGCTAACCATAGGGTTAGGGTTTGGCAGTGGCTCGAAATCCCACCCTGCCTCATATGTGTCTGGAAATAAATGGGCATAGTCGTACGCCATCTTGTTAAAAGAGAAAAGATACACAAAGATGGCGATAATAATGACGACAAGAAAAAATCTTACAAATCTTTTTGTAGACTTTGCCATCTGCTTTCCTCCTCGCTAGAATACAATTTCGGTATAAACACTGCGCAAAAATATCCACAGCTGCCCTGTAAGGGTTGTAACAAGCATAATTAAAAACATAATTATCAACATGCTTAAAATGGTCAAGAAAAACGTCATAATGGTTTTAAACACCGTATAGTCATGCATAACCAAGATACCCAAAAACATAAGAATCGCAAACCAAAAAATAGACGCCCCAACAAGTATCGTATAAAAAGCCGCCTCATTGCTGGTAAGAAGATGGCTTAAAAGTGTTGCAGGGATAAAAATCAACAACATGGGAAACAGCGCATACGACACTGCCATACATATTTCTGAAAACTTACCCTCGCCGTTCATAAGTGTTGTAACCGCCCAGTTACCTATGCAAAATAGTAGAAAGATAGCCACAATCCCAAGCAGGTTAATCAGGCTGTTTCTAAAAATTGCAGGGGCCCTTACAGCTACAGTAAAGCTTACATAGCTTTCCATAAAAGAATAGGATACCCAAAACAAAAAGAGGTTTAAAATAGTGATAGAGTTCCGCCCTCTTTTCTCGTTCTTGAGGCGGTAAAAGCCGTCTATTGGGCGAAACAGTATATAAAATTGGTATTTTAACGCTGCAACCATTATTCCCCTCCTGCCAAAGAAGTCTTAACAAACATAGGCTTTACCCGCTTATAAATTTTAAATGAAACCCAAACCACAGCACCCACTACAGCTACAGTAAATACTATAGGAAGATTATCTCGTAAAACCTGGTTTCTGTGGCGGCTAAAAGCTATAGAGTAATTTCTGTAGTCAAGTGCCCTGCGTAGATACACCATAGCCTCGCGATACTCGTTAGCAGCTAACAAGGACCGGCCTATACCCGAAAGTGCCAATTCGTAGTGTGCATCCAGTGCTAGCACCCTGCGCCAGTAGTATACAGATTGCTCCTCATCACCAATAAAGCGCATCGCCGTGGCGGTATTAATAAACCGCCCGTACTCCGTAGGCGCAAAGAAAACAACCTCCCTACGGGCGGCGTCTAACACTAATATATTATCCCCCAAATACTCGATAGCTACAGGGCTACGCAACATTCCCATAGCATTGCCCGGCCCCCCAAAGACATATAGCAGATTGCCTTCGCCATCATAGGTAAATATCCTGTTTCTTGTAAAATCAAGGGCCGAGTATATCCCATACCCCCGATAAATAATATCTACAAACGTAGATGCACCAGAGAAATCACCAAACAGCCTAAAATTAAAATCACCCTGAATGGCAAGTGGCGAATAATTGGTTAGCACATTCCTGCCCATTGCGTTTATTCTCATAATAAAGTCTCTATCGCCAGCCGTATCTATGATGGTGGCGTATATAAACCCTTCCGGGTCGATAGCTATATTGGAAAACTCTGTAGGAAGAAACAGGCCAAGCCTTGCCCGCTGTGCCTGGGTTGCAACAGTACGCCAGAATAAGTCTATAGGGCTAAAGGTAACTTCTACGGTACCAAAGAACCCAAAAAATTCACCTTCTCTGTCAAAACTCATAATCCCTTCAAACATATTTCTTGCAACAACAAAAACGCGACCTGCGGTGTCTGCAACCAGCTTCTCTGGTAAAAAGATAAAATCCTCCGGGATAGAATCTGACTCTGGGTTGGAGATAGTCCTTATTATGTTGCCGCTATCGTCTAGCACAACCACGCGGCGGTTTTCTGTATCCGCAACATAAATTACATGGTCATGGCCTACGAAAATGCCTTGAGGACTGTTAAAGCTATCACTTACACCATTGTAATTTAAATCACCAATGACATTAATCAAATTAAGATACTCGTCAAAGATGACGATTTGAGAAGCCCCGGCATCCAACAAATAAACCATATCGTCCCGTACAAAAAAATCTGTAGGGTTCACAAAATCAGCTATCCCCAAATCCCGTCCAGAGACGGATTTAACCGCGTGATACGGGTTAGGTATGGCAATCTCATACCCATAAAAGTCAAAACGATAAGACTCGAAAGGCGCACCGGCAACAGCAATAACCGATGGTAACGGCGATAACACAAAAACAAGTATCAGTAATACAAGCAACTTTTTTTTCATCAGCCATCTCCTTCTGGTAAGGAAACTATTCCTTCATACCCGATGTTGTCATGGTTTCGATTATGCTGCTTTGTGAAATTATGAAAAACGTAATGGGGACACTCATGATAATAAGCCCCACCGCCGCAGACGCACCCGCTCGTGCAGGCACCCCGCCTTGTGTAATCAATAACAGTGCAAAGTTAAGAGGCCGCAGTTGCTCGCTTCTTATAAACATGCCGCCAGTGTTTCCCCATAATTGCTGAAACATCAAAATTGCAAGTGTAAGCCACGCAGGCTTAACATTAGGCATGACAATGGAAAAAAACGTCCGGTATTCCGATGCCCCGTCTATTTGCGCGGACTCCAGTAGCGAGTCCGGTATTTGCTCCATAAACTGTTTCATCAGGTATAGCCCCAGTGAGAAGGCAAAGGCCGGCACAATAAGGGCCGCATACGTATTGTTAAAACCAAGTAACGTGATAACCATATAGTTAGGGATAGCCGTAACCTGTGGCGAAAACATAAGCGAAAGCACAACAATAGAAAATAAAACCGCTTTACCCTTAAACTCGTGCTTAGCCAGCGGATACGCCGCCGCCGCCGCAATAATTACATGCCCAAAGGTACCGGCACCCGTTATGAAAATAGAGTTGAGAATATAACGGCTAAAGGGAACCCACGACTCGGCCATAAGTATAAACAAGTCAGCAAAATTGTTGGTGGTGGGGTTTCTTACCCAAAACCTAGGGGGAAACAAAAAGAACTCATCCAATGGCTTGAAAGCATTGTTAACAGTAAATATTAGCGGCAGGGCCATAAAAGCCCCAACCAAGGCAATAAACAGGAACAAAGCTATCGTCCCGCCAAGAGAGCGGTTAATCTTTCTCTTCACCTAGCTCCCCACCTTTCTTAACAGCCTTTGGACACCTTTATTTGTCAAAATCATGGCAAGAAACAAAACGGTAGCAATTGCCGATGCGTATCCCATCTCAAAACGATGGGTACCAAAGTCCATCAAGTGGGTGGCAACCGTATGCCCGGCATAGTTAACACTGGGGAAGCCCGCAAGCTGGATTGACACCTCTGAAACAGAGAAGGCCATTGTTATTTGTATAACCGCACCAAACATAAGCTGGGGCTTCATGCATGGCAGAGTAATAAACCAAAGCTCTTGCCAGCGGTTACGTATACCGTCAACAGCAGCGGCCTCGTACAAAGATTTATCTACCGTTTGCAAGCCGGCAATAAAGGCAAGAAAGCCTACGCCCAAACTAAGCCATAGCTGTACAAGTATCAAAATGGGCAGTACATATGCCTCGGTATTTAGCCACTCTATGGCAGTGGAAATAAACCCGGCATTTAATAGGAAAGCATTAAGCCAGCCCTGCCGGTCAGACGAAAAGAAGACCTGCCATATGAAAAAAATATTACCCGATATAGAAGGGGCATAAAAAATTAGTGTCATAACAGAGCGCAACTTAGGTGGCAGCTCGTTTATAATCCACGCAAACATAAAGCACATTAAGTAGCTTATCGGGCCTGTAATGACAGCAAAAATAAGAGTGTTGCGTACCGCGATAATGAATATATCATCATCAAGTAACAACCTCATATAATTGCCCCAACCCACAAAACTTGGGGCCTGCAGCATGTTAAAGTTGGTAAAACTAAAGAAAATTGATATAGCCACCGGCAATGCAGTAAAAAGAAAAAACAAAACAAAATATGGTGCCAATAGCACATATGTCGCCGATCTGGCACGTTTTAACCTACGCATATTCATATGGCCTGGTTGTGAACGCCGGAGCAAATTTCTCAATGTCTTCACCGCCTTGCGGAGATTAATCTAACCCAAACTCGTTGCGCCTAAACGCAATTTCTTCGTTAATAAACCGTACATGGTTGGTTAGTGCTTCCCTTGGCCCCATTGTTTCGGCCACAACCACTGTGTTAAACGCATTGTTGATATGCCGTGCCGTAAAATATCCACCCGGCACTTGGGGTATACCGCGCAGGTATGCCTGCTGGGCAGTAAGTTGCCTGTGATGCTCTATCGGCCAAGCCAGCATGTCAAACGCCTCTAGGTTGGCGGTGGGGTACCTGGCCGAGGGGCCAAGTAAGGCTTCTAACCCGCGGGCAAAGTCCAACTGGGTTTCGCTGGATGTCCACCACTTTATAAACTCCCACGACGCGTCGTGATAATTAGAACGCTCGGTCATAACTATTGCACTGCCGCCTGCCGCTACAGAGCGGTCTATACGCCCGTCTTCTCGTACTGTACCGGGCACAGTAGTAAAACCCCACATCCCCCGTATTTCCGGTGCAAAAACTTGCAACATGTTATAGGTTGTAAAATCTACAACGCCTAAAGGCATTTCGCCTATCCTAAAGCGGTTAACGAAGTCAAAAGCTCTTTCTAGCGTAAAGTCTGTGTAGTAGCGGGTAAACTGTCTAAATGTTGCTATGCCTATTTCACTATCAAGCCCAGAGTAACGCCCGCATGGGGAGTAATACTCGCCACCGTTTTGGAATAAGAACATGCCAAACGCACCGTCATGGGTTTCGGTTGAAGTAATAGTGGCCGCCCTTGCCATGGCGGGGGCAGGCAGGCCAAAGGCCAAATTGTTTACGCTTAATACCGATAGCACATAGGGCAGTTCGTCCCATGTTTGGGGGACTTCGAGGCCCAATTCTTCCAGTATATCCATGCGATAAAACAGCATCGGGAATGTCATGCTCTCGGGCAGGCCAAAAGTCCTGCCATCGTAGGTAAAGGGCACCATTGCCGCCTCATGAAACCGGCTTGTAATCTCATCAAAATCGGGGAACTGAGATATATCATGAAGCGCGCCCCGTATACCAAAGTTCATGGGGATATCGGGGCTGACAAACATGGCGACATCCGGCCCCTGGCCGGCAAGTATTGCGGGAAGCAACGTAGCCATATCCACCAGCATAAGATTAACATTTATCCCAGCCAAGCCGGCAAAACCTTGGTCTATTAAACTCTTGGTTAAGTTGGCTTGGTCACGCCCTACCCCTGTCCATACTGTAATAGTTTCCTGGTCTGGGTTTATTTCTAGGCTACCGATTGCGGTATAGTCTATAAAAAATGAGAAGAACAGAGACTGGAGTTCGTGCCAAAGCCTTGCCCACCACGAATTTCTAAGCCTGGGCGGGGCTGTATCAGTGGACTGGATATTAATCGCGTCCAGCTGCAAAGTTTGTTCGTTAGCCATTATCAACCATGTGCCTAGGGCACCAATATTAATCCTAAACAAGTCTAGCCTAAAGGTAAACGACTCCACATCAACCGCAAGCACACTAAGCTGTTGCGCCATGTTTTGGATAGCGGCATCCCGCTCGCCTCTTCCGCCAGACAGTTCCACCAGTTCGTCAAAAATTTGATACAAATCCTCGCTATGGGCGGTGAGCTGTGAAGATAAATGCGGAAATCTCCTTGCTATTTGATAATCCCTATGCCTATCCGGTTCGGTCCCAGTTAGGACTATTAGCTGTCTATAAATTTCGTTAAGCTCTCTCATATGGGTTTCAACCCTGCGCACATACTCCGACAGGCCGCCCAGTACAACTCTTAACCTTATCGTATTGTGCCCTTGTTGTAACAAGAACAAGAAGGGCTCGTCGCCCTCGTTACCAAGGGTTTCAATCCTCCATCCTCTTTGAAAGCGGAAGGCCAGAGCCTCTGCCTCTTGAAAGGGGACTTCGCCGTTGATAGATAACTCTCTAAATACACTGGTGCCCCTGGCAAAGTTTTGAAGAACACTAAATGAGATGTTGTAAAGCCCCGTTTCCGGAACATACATATCCCATTCTATCCACTGCCCGCTTATGCGCCAGTTTGTGCCCCCTATGGTGTTAGTAAGGATATACCTGGGACTTTGGGGGTACACAGCCGGGCTGGAGTTATCGTTTAACGGATATAGCATGGGGGAAGACTTGCGTACTGCCTCTTGAGCTTCTATCCGTTCGAAATGGCCGTAAACTATGGGGTGGCCGCTGGCTAAGTGCATTGCAAGATACTCTTCGTATGCTAGCAGTTCCGGCTCTTGATACAGGCGAATATGGCGGATTACCATAGGCTCACGAGACGAGACAAAACTTATAGTGTTAAGCCCGGCTTCCAAGTAAAATAAGAAGGGCCTGGGATGATACCCTTGAAAATCCCGGCTGGTAACTTCCAGCCATTTGGGGGCTTCTATTTGGCGCACACGTATATGATTGCCTAGGGTGTCCATTTGGTAGATATCGCCTTCGTTTACCCATATCCTATAAAACTCTATGTTGCCTGCTTCGTTAAAGGGAAGCCGCCCATTAACAAAAATCCCGCGCTGAATGTCAGAGCTTCTGCCTTCTATGGGAAAATACAGTACAGATAAGTTGTAAAGCCCCGCCTCATGGATATAGACTTCCCATTCTATTATCCCTGTTTCTCCTGTTAGTACGCTTGGACCTTCCATTCCTTCGAAGTCGTACAAGGTTTTAGTTTCCATTTGGTTTGCGTATACATAGCTTGCACCCTCGATAATATATTCCCTATCGGGGCGGCTTGCGGTGCTGTGGTAGTCCAAAAAGTTGTGATAGCTTATAACATTGCGCTCACGCATCTGAAACACCGTAATAGGTTCGTCCGGGGTGTGGGCTGCACTTGGCTCTTCTGCGCCAAAAGCGAAATTTGTCGACAATATTGCAATAATCAGCACAAAGGATATAAGCTTCTTAAATAATTTCCTTGTCACAACTCATCCTCCATTCCCTATTCCATCATCACAAATATCGGCCTCTCGCTTATATCTACGGTTACTGCCCCGTCATTAATTTTAAGGGCAGTTTCAACCCCATTGATGTTTTTGTCCTCCAGGGTTACAACGCTTGCCTTTTTTACCCCTTTAGGAAGGGCTAGGGTGTAGCCATTAACCTGGGTGCCGTCTTCTGTAGGGCACCATAGGGCATACGCACCAGCGTTTTTATCTTTTTCCTTAAAGCTATAAACCCATACATCTGGGCTTCCCGACACCACTTCGCCTTCAAAAACCATGGTGTCTAAACGGTTTTTAAGGGTGGCGGTGTAGTACCACGAGGGCAGTCTTTCGTCTCCTCTAAAAGCAATTAAACCGCTTGTCATGTGCCGCATGGGCGAGTCTTCGTTTACTGCATCGTCTATCATGTAAACCTGCGCCCTATCTATACCGGCAGCGGCTAAAATTAGATACTCGCGCACTATCCACTGGGCCTGCACCTCGTTTGCGTCAAATCCGGCATGAGCCACAGCGCAAAGGGGCGAGCCTGGGTCCCTATCCCACCCAAACTCTGAAAGCCAAATTTCTGCATTGGGGAAATATGTGTTGCGGAAGTTTACTTTCTCCTGCATTTTTTCTTTTAGCTTGGCCTTTTCGGGTGAGCATCCCTGGCTACCACTAAAGCAGTAATCATGGAAGTTAAGCACATCAAAAATCGTGTTGTCATCCGGCCTAAACTCTTCAAACCACAATAACATGGCCTTGATATAACCAAATGACATATTAGAAAGCCCGCCCATTACAAATTTTGCATGAGGGTCGGCGTTTTTTATCCCTACTTTATTGCCCATGGTTAAGGCGTGGCCGTCGTAGTCGGCACTGGTCATGGCGGCTAGCTCGTATGGAGAGAACCATTCGCCTCCCGTTACCCACCAGTTATCTGGCTCGTTCCAATTTTCGTAATAATTTATTAAATCAAGTGCCGTTTTATTACCATACTTTTCGTCAGCACGCAGCAGCTTTTCGTCTACCGGGGTTTTGCCGTAACGGGCTGCTAGTTGGTACATATGGTCGGCATGGGCTTCGTAGGACGCAGGTTCTGTAGTGGGGCCTGCCCAGGCAGGTTTTACGCTATCACTTGCCTGTGAAGCGGTTTGTACGCATATGCATATTCCAATGTTTTTTTCTTTTAGCCGGGCGTAGTAATCGTCTAGCATAACCCCATGAGATTCATAAACATTTTTGTTATTGGGATAGCTTGTGTTGTTAGGGTCGGTAAAGGTCCAGTTATGGTACTCCCTAATAAAGCCTATGCAATCCAAATCTTCTTCTTTTGTCCACAAAAATGAGTTAATGCCGATAAACTCGCCCATTGTGAAGCCAAACTTGGGGGCTGGTTTTGGCAATGGCTTTGCCACCGGTTTGCCAATTGGGGTGCCGTAGAACACCATTTCGCCAATGTTTGCATCACAAAAAAAAGACATATCACTCCAAAGAAAAGTCTCGGTATGGTATTTTTCTATTTGCAAATACCTAACACGCACTTCGTTTTGTAGTTTGACATGCTTCCACTCGCTGATGTTTTGAATTTTATAGTCTATCAATGGCTCGCCCCAGTTAAAGGGCCTTCCTGCGTATAGTTTAAACCCACCACCACGCACATTTTCGCCGTTTTTGGGGCCGTCAAAAAAATATACTTCACTTATTATATGTTCGCATTGCAGGTCAACTATAAGCGTTGGATTTACCCACCCGCTACCATTAGCAGGTAGCCGCCACGATGTTTGGGGGATTTTGCTTGGCGGGTTGCCTACCGCATCGTTTTCGTCAAACAGACGGTATGCATCATTGTCTGCATCTGGCATGGGGCCTAGGTTGATTAGCATGTCTGGCTTAATAACTATGCGTTCATGTGTCATTTAAATCCTCACCTTCCAAATCCCGTTGTAGAGCTGCATTTGCTATATTCGCTGTGGGTAGAATGCTGTGGATACAGCGACTAAACTGGTTATACTTTAATGTAAAAAAATGATTACGTCAAGCAATTTATGATGTTTTAAACAGATTTAGCCCACAAACTGATAAACGGAACAAATATTTCGCTAGCAATTACACGTGCCGTGACGAAACTATCCTGGTGAATACCTCAAGTCTATATCTAATCTTGACTGGATTACTGTGCATATGTTACAAATACACCGTCATGATTTCTTAGTTAAACAAGACTGCCTGCATTTTCGCCCTTAAAACATCACCATTACGGCGTAATGCGTTTACTTGACACAGTAATGTAAATAGGATGGAGGACTCTATGTTTTTTGGGGCTGCATACTACCCGGAACATTGGCCGGAAGAGCGTTGGGAAACCGATGCTAAAATGATGAAAGCCGCAGGCTTTACCACAGTAAGAATGGCCGAGTTTGCATGGACTAAAATGGAGCCGCAAGAAGGGCAATTCAACTTTGGGTGGTTGGACAGAGCCATTGCACTATTGGCAGAGCACGGCATTAACACTGTGCTTGGGACGCCCACCGCCGCACCGCCTAAATGGGTAGTGGACAAGCATCCGGATATCTTCCCGCATGATTACAAAGGCCATGCCAAAGGATACGGCCATAGGCGGTACTACTGCTACAACAATAAGAACTTCATGCATTACTCCAATGCCATAGTAACTGCTATGGCCGAAAGATACGGAAAAAACCCCAATGTCATAGCATGGCAAATAGACAACGAGCTAGGCTGTGTAGATACCGTGCGATGCTTTTGCGAAAACTGTCGCAGGGCGTTTCACATATGGCTTAAAAAGCGTTACAAGGATATCAACGAGGTAAACGAGCGCTGGGGGACAGTTTTTTCCAACCAAACATACGGAAGCTTTGACGAAATAATCCTACCAACCTATGGGCCTATCCAGCTTCATAACCCTGGGCTTGCATTAGATTTTAGGCGTTTTTCTTCCGACTCATCTATTATGTATATGGATTCTCAGATAAAAATTTTGTCGGAAATTACCCAGCACCAAAAAATCTCTACTAATTTGATGAATGGGTTTACCGACATTGACTATCATAAAATGGCAAGACGGCTAGACCTTGCAATGATGGATATCTACCCCAACCACTTTGCCCCACACAGGCCGGATATTACGGCCATGCATTTTGACCAGATACGAGGCGTATCCGGGCAAAAAAACTACTGGTTGGTAGAACTACAAAGTGGCCCTCCCGGCGGTGATGTTATGAGAAAAACCCCAAAACCGGGAGAGCTTCGCAGGTGGACATTCCAGGCCATTGCCCATGGTGCTGATATGGCATTATATTTCCGCTGGCGTACATGCGCTTTTGGCTTGGAGGAGTACTGGCATGGCATACTAGACCATCATGGCGGCGAAAACAGGCGGTACAAGGAAGTTGTGCAAACCGGTATGGATGTATCAAAGCTACGCGGCCTGATAGAAAACAGCACATCTGGGGCCAAAGTGGCTATTGTGCTGTGCTATGACTCCGAGTGGGTTTTCGAAATCCAGCCCCACAAGGCCGGCTATAAGCTTGGCGACCATGTCTTAGACTATTACAATTGGTTTTATAAACATAACATTCCTGTGGACTTTATTTCGCCCGACGATGATTTCTCGCGCTATAACTGTGTGGTGCTGCCCAATAATATTATTTGCGAAGAAAGCACAGCCAATAAACTGGAAAACTATGTGGATGGTGGCGGATGTGTTGTGATGGATTACCGTGCCGGGGCCAAGCATTTAGATAACAGCATGGTTAGGCTGCCGCTGCCAGGTTATTTGCGCAAGCTTTTAGGCATAACCGTTACGGAATACGGCGTTATAAACCCTTCCGACGATATGCACCTTGTTAGCCGCAAAACAAACATAAGCCACAGTTATCAAGATTGGTACGACGTGATTAACAGCGAGACGGCCCACGTGCTGGCACAATACGGAAACGATTATTTTGCAAACAGCCCGGCTATAACTGTAAACATGTATGGCACCGGCAGGGCCTATTATATAGGTGCAAGAGTCGATGACGGAATGCTAAGCGAGATATTTGAGGATATTAGCATAAATTTCAGCCTTAACACGACACTAAGCGTCCCCAAAGGCGTTGAGGCAGTGCAAAGAGTGAATGAGACGGGGGTATTTATTTTTGTTATAAACCATAATAGCCACAACGTCGTTATTGAACTTGACGCACAGTTTGTTGATTTGTTAAGCGGCCGTAGTCTTAAAGGCAAAACAGACTTAGAGCCGGACGGGGTATTGGTTTTGCAAAGGCAATAGCCCTATATTTTGTTAACACAAGGAGGCAGATATATGCTGGCAACACGCTTTAATTTAGCGCATGTACGGGAGTTTGCGCCTTTAACAACAAAAAATTTTCAACCCTTCCCCCGCTACCAAGACAGGAAAGAGTGGGATGCCCTTCCCAAGGAAAAAAAGGACGAGTGGATTAAACTGGCCGAGGAATACCTAGACTACCAATGGCCGGCTATGACGGCAGAGGGTTACACAACCCTTAGCACAACTGGCAACCTAAAACTCCACTGGAACCGCTTCCTAGAACGTAGAAGCAGCCTTGGGGTACTAGCCATTGCGGAATGTATGGAAGGTGAGGGCCGCTTCATAAACCAAATTGTAAACGGCATCATATCCACATGCGAGGAAACGGTATGGATAGGCCCCCTTATCATGACAAAAAAAGACGAGGATATCCCAGACGAGTCTGACGAGGAAATTGACCTATGCAGCTCCGAAACAGGTACGTTGCTATCTTGGGTGCTATATCTTTTGGGAGACAAGCTAGCCCAAATAAGTCCGCGTATCCCGGCAAGGATTAAACAACATGTTAATAACCGCATTATAAAAACCTATCTTAACCGTAACGATTACTGGTGGATGGGCTTTTCAAAATCCCGGGCCAATAACTGGAACCCCTGGTGCAATGCCAACATAATTGTGTGTGCACTACTAACCGTAGACGACCCTGAAGTGCGTGCAGAGGTATTGCATAAAGCAATGCGAAGCCTGGACCGCTACTTCGAAGAGTATGTAGAAGACGGCTGTTGCGACGAGGGCCCCATGTACTGGGGTGCCGCTGGTGCAGGCCTTAACACCTGTATAGAGCTGCTAACCCGAGCATCCGGCGGCATGATAACCGCTTCCGAAGACGAAAAATTCCGGCGGATAGGCCAGTATATAACCAAGGTGTTTATTGACGGCAACTATTTTGTTAACTATGCCGACGGGGACGCTTTAGTAACGCCTAAGTCTGCGGCGTACCGCTTTGGCAAGGCCATAGGGGACAAAGGCATGATGGGCTTAGGGGCTATGGGCAAAACTGCATCCCCTGTAATTTTTAACTGGTTTAACGGCTATGGTTACTTGATGGAAATTTTTTGTTCCCAGGAGCGGGAAAACTGTAACTATCCTCTGCCCTATATCAAGGATTCCTGGATGTGGGTGGCCGGGGTTATAACCGCACGAGAGCATGAAAGCCCAGAGGGCCTCTTTCTTTCGGCAAAAGCGGGTAATAATGAAGAGTCACACAACCACAACGATGTTGGCAATTTTATAGTATATGCTGACGGCAAGCCTGTGCTTTTGGATATAGGTACAGAGGAGTACCGCGCCCAAACGTTTAGCCCTACGCGGTACGAGATATGGTACACACAATCTCAGTACCATAACTGCCCCGGGGTAAACGGTGTAATGCAGCATGTTGGCGGCCAGTACAAGGCAACAGACGTAAAATATGACGCTAACGGGACCAGAACGGCCCTATCTATGCAGCTAAAAGACGCGTATCCCGCAAATGCCGGTATAGCCAGCTGGCGGCGCGAGGTAGCCCTAGAGAGGGACAAAAATCAAGTTTGCCTCACAGACAGCTTCGAGTTAAACGAAAAGTCTGCCGATGTATGTCGGTATTTTATGACAACCCGCACACCCGCAGTTAAAAATGGAGAAATCCATTTAGCTCAGGACAATGAGCGCACCGCTATATTATCCTACGACCCAACAACAACAGAGGTAGCCATAGAAGAAATCCCCATTACGGAGAGCCGTGTAAAGAACAACTGGGGAAGCCTAATGTATCGCATAACCCTTAAAGAGCGCACACCCGTAAAAGATGGGCAACGCGTTGTATGTATATCACTAAGCCCAAGGAGACTAGTGTGAAAGAAGGAGTGAGTGGGGGCGGCGTAGCCGCCCCCACTCGATAAACGTTCATGCCTATTTGTGCCTAAGCGAAGCGAAAGGAATGTGGATTCATATGAGAAAAGTTATCTTCGGCTAAAGACTGGCCAAATAAAATAGACATCTTCGGAAATTAATTCTTATTCTTAAAATTATAAATACCGCAAATTAGAATGGACCTCATCTGAAATCGAAAAAACAATTTGCACTTCAAACTTGTTTTTCAAATTTCAGAAGAGGTCCACTCAAGTACTGTGATTATAGCCTGTCATTGCTAGGTATAGCGAATTAAATAAGAAACAGTCCTGACCGAGCCGAAAATCGCGAACGCTTCAACGCGTTTTCGGCGACAGGCAGGACTGATTTCGAATTAATTCGCTATAGTGCCTGTAATGACGGGCTTTCTTTTGTTTTAACGCAATAATTGCATTTCGCACAATCTGCCATATTTTTTTCTCCACTACCATCCATTTCGACATATTCCCATCCCCCATTATGCCTATACTATCTTACAAATATTTCCTATACGAAAGATGGTGGCATTTATGACCCTTTATGCAGACCTGCTTTTCCTGGTTAATTTTATTATGAACGGCTTTGTGCTATGGGTTGTTTCCAAGGTCTTGCGCCAGAAAAGGAAGGCCCGTTGGCTTGTTTTGGGTAGTGCAATTATGGCTGTGCTCTACACTTTGCTGCTTATACTTGAGCCCTTGCGCTTCCTTAATATCGCCCTGGCCTCTGTCGTAATATTGACGGCTGGGGTTATGGTGGCCTTTTATCCCAATGGGGTGAAGCATTTCCTGCGGTTGATGCTTACGGCTTACGGTATAACCTTTGCCGTTGGTGGGCTGGGGATGGCTCTTTTTTATCTGACAGATTTGCCCTACGCTATTTATTACATAGCCGCCGACTTGGATGGCTTTAGGTGTGCGGTTTCTTGGCAGCTGGTGCTTGTAGGAATGGTAGTCAGCTATGTTCTTATAAAATTAACATTGAAACTAATCGAGCATCAGACAATCAAGCGGCAATTACTAATGGGCATCATGGTCACAATGAATGAGAAATATATTTACTTCGATGCCTTGGTGGATACTGGGCATAGCCTCAAAGAGCCCCTGACCCAGTCTCCGGTAATAGTTGCGGAATTTGAACAGGTGCAGGAATTTTTACCAGAGGGGCTGCGAGGCCTTTTCAACGATAAAAAGGAAACCAATCTTGCAAGTGTTTTGGAAGGCCAAGAAGGCCAGTTCTATCAGCGGATTAGGATGATTCCCTTTACCAGTATCGGTAAGGCCAGCGGGATGTTGATAGGTTTCAGGCCTGACAAGGTAATGGTGGGGACAGACACCTCACGAAAAGATGTGGTTATCGGTATTTACAATGACCGGTTAACAAAGGACGGACGATACCAAGGGCTTGTAAGCCCGGAAATATTAGCAGCGTAACACAGAGAATGAAATCGCCTCCCCCCACCGAAGGTGGGGGAGGCTAAAATACACGTATATCAAACGGAGGTGCTCATGCTGGCAAATCTCTACACAAAAGCGCGAGACATGATTTATGACGCACTTGGGATATTGGAAAATACAGATGATTGCAGCATTTACTATATAGGAGGAAGTGAGGTCTTGCCTGCTCCTTTGGCTTCAGACGAAGAGGCCAATTGCTTGGCACTTCTGGGTTCGGAAGATGATGCCAGTGCCAAGGCAACCCTTATAGAGCGCAACCTGCGGCTAGTAGTATACATAGCACGCAAATTTGAAAACACAGGTATCAATGTGGAGGATTTGATTTCCATCGGGACAATCGGTCTTATAAAGGCTATAAACACCTTCCGAACAGACCGAAAAATAAAACTAGCCACTTACGCTAGCCGTTGCATTGAAAATGAAATTCTTATGTACTTGCGCCGCAATACACGGGCCAAGTCGGAGATTTCTATTGATGAGCCATTAAATATTGACTGGGAAGGGAATGAGTTGCTCCTTTCCGATATTTTGGGCACAGAAGTGGATATAATTTCAAAGGACTTAGACGAAGCCGTGGATAGGGAATTGCTAAACACTGCTATGGATAAGCTAAGTAAACGAGAGAGAAAAATAGTAGAGCTGCGATTTGGGCTATACACCGGGGGCGAGGAAAAAACCCAAAAAGAAGTAGCGGACTTGCTGGGGATTTCCCAGTCGTATATTTCTAGATTGGAGAAGAAAATCATCGGGCGGCTTAAAAAAGAGATGAATCGGATGGTTGTAGGGTGAAATTTTTTAGACCGTAGATATATATGGTGGGTTTTTGGGTGTTACATTTCCGGTTTTGTCATTTTGGTCAAAGCCGCTCTCTTTGTAGCTTGTCAGGGATTCTATTTGGGGCTGCATTGATAAGCATATTCATAATAATCATGCACTTTGTCTCGTTATTGCGAGCGTAGCGAAGCAATCCAGCATCTATGCAGCTTTCTGGATTGCTTCGCTGCGCTCGCAATGACGGGCCTGGGTTTTGCAGCAGAGTGGCACTGCTCTACAACATTTCTATCCGCCAACATCAATCCCCTGGCCCAACTCCTCTAATATCTCCGGTGTCAGGCGGATATCGAAAGATTTTAGTTCATAGAATCGCATAGTCTTCCCTGATTCCGAAATTTCATATGTGCCATCAATTATATCGGCCTCTTCTAGCTTCTTAAGATGCATGTAGAGTAGGGGACGGCTCATGTTTACCAGCTTAGCAAGCTCGCTTACATACCGCCTTTTTTTATGCAGAATCCCTATAATCTTGATGCGCATAGGGTGAGATAGAGCGTCAAAAATTTTTACATATGCCTCGTAACCTAAAGGGGATAGACTCATATTCCCCAATTTACCCTACCTCCTTCATCATCTTGCTGATTGATGCAAGTTCTTCCTTGATAGCCGCCATTTCTGTCCTGAGCTGTACAATGTTTTCGTTTAATTCCACTTCCATACAGTTTGGAGAGCGATTGCTGGTGGATTTGATTGCAACGGAAATAATATATCCTACGACTAAGATAATGGTAATAAGTATAGCTGCTCCAAATGATACCCATAAAAAAGAATCCATGTTGTCACCTCCTTCCGCCCATTACAGGCGTATCCTGTCACCAACCGAGCATGAAAGAGCTTCGAGTGGGGTGGCTGCGCCGCCTCACGCACTCCTTCTTTTGTTTATATTTCGGGGACTGGTTTAAAATACCGCAATCTCAAGGCTCGTCATCCCGGATTTAATCCGGGATCCCATAACCATTGTCGAAAGACTAGGGGGACCCCGGGTCAAGCCCGGGGTGACAGGCTTTTCATTACGTCTTAGCGTGACAGCTCCTCGCATTGGTTTCCTTGTGTTTTCATGTGAAAGAAATATATTACATATAAAATAATTTGTCAACAGGTGCATAGACAGCATAGAATGGACCTCTTCAGAAATAGGGCAAAACAAGCTGCAGTTCAAGCTTGTTTTCCTTATCTGACTATCCAATTACCTCATAATGCCCCAAACGCACTCAAGCCCCCTTCCATAGGAAGGGGGAGCTGGCTTGCGTAGTGCAGTAGCTAAAAGCCAAGTTTTGCGGCCTGCGTACACAACCCCCTCGCCGCCTACGGCGTCTTTCCCCCTTCCAAAGGAAGGGGGCTTAACAAGGATTTATGAGTAAACTGGATAGTCAGGTTTCCCTATTTTCTGAAGAGGTCTAATATCTCCATTTTCGTACAAAGGAGACAATCATGTCTGATAAACATAGCCTGCTTAGGCAAATCCCAAAAGTTGACGAGCTTCTTTTTCATCCTGAGGTTTCATCCTATAGCCCTGGGGCTTTACTCACCGCTACAGTCCGGCAAGTATTGGACAACTTACGCAATGATATCGAACAGGGGGCAATTGAAACTATGCCCAGTTGCGATAGTATTGCCCGGGAAATTTCTTTGCAATTTTCCCAAAACTTTGAACCAAATCTTAGGCGGGTAATTAACGGCACTGGGATAATTCTTCACACAAATATAGGCCGGGCTCCCCTTGCTAAAGAAGCACTGGAAGCCATTACGGAAACTGCACGGGATTATTCCAATCTGGAATATGATATCTCCATAGGCAAGCGCAGCAGCCGTCATGTTCATGTTGAAGATTTGCTGACTCAGCTCACAGGTGCCGAAGCTGCCATGGTGGTAAATAACAATGCCGCTGCTGTTCTGCTGGCTTTAGCTGCTGTGGCTCATCACAAGGATGTAATCGTCTCCCGAGGGGAACTGGTGGAGATTGGCGGCAGTTTTCGTATCCCTGATGTAATGTCCCAGTCGGGCTGCCGACTGGTGGAAGTAGGGACAACTAACAAGACCCATATTGCGGATTATGAGAAAGCCCTTCTAAACACCAAAAATCATTATTCAATTGACCCGGTTGATAATTTCACAGGGGCACTGCTTCGAGTCCATACCAGCAATTTTATTATTTCCGGATTTACTACCAAGCCGGCCCTTACAGAGCTAGCCGAAATCGCAAGAAAATACTCCGTCCCGCTAATCGAAGACTTAGGCAGTGGCTGCATGATACCAATTAGCGGTCAGCCTACGGTGGCGGACAGCATAAAGGCTGGAGTGGACATCGTCACTTTTAGTGGGGACAAGTTACTGGGGGGCCCCCAGGCCGGTATTATCGTGGGCAAACAGGAATACATCGCCAAAATGAAATCCCATCCCCTGGCCCGCGCGCTACGGATGGACAAACTATGTATCGCCGCTCTGGAGGCGACCTTGCGGTTATACCTGAATCCGGAAACCGCTGTAGAAAAAATCCCAACTTTAAAAATGCTATCCATGGAATCGGCTACCTTGCATAAGAAGGCAAAAAAACTGGTAAAAGTACTAGGAAAAGACCAAGCTTATGTAATCGAAGAAGCAAGCCAAGCCGGAGGCGGGGCAATGCCCGGCGAGAATATGGCAACTGCCGCTGTTGCCATTAAAACAAAAATTTCAGCCCACGCTCTGGAGCGGCATTTCAGAAGCGGCCCCGTGGCAATAATCGGCCGTATTTCCCGGGATATATTTTTACTTGATGTGCGAACCTTGGCAGAAGAAGATTTCCCGCTTATAGCCGCAAGGCTCAAAGAGGTGGACAGCATATGAAGCATATATTAATAGGCACCGCCGGCCATGTAGACCACGGTAAGACAGCCTTGATTCGTGCCCTCACCGGTATCGACGCTGACCGCCTACAAGAGGAAAAATCACGAGGCATAACCATAGACCTAGGCTTTGCCCATATGAATCTTCCAAACGGGGACGTTGCCTCTATTGTAGATGTCCCCGGCCATGAAAAATTTATTAAGAACATGTTGGCCGGAGCCGGAGGTATGGATTTAGTGCTTCTGGTTATTGCCGCCGATGACGGGGTAATGCCCCAGACTCGAGAGCATTTGGGGATTTTGCAACTCCTTAATGTCCAGGACGGGATAATTGTGCTTACAAAAAGCGACTTAGTTGATACCGAATGGCAGGACATGATATGGGAAGATGTAAAAAACACCGTAGTGGATACTTTTTTGCGGGATGCGCCTATAATTAGTGTATCATCCCATACAGGTCAAGGCATTCCGGAGCTTATGCAGTGCATAGACGAAAAAATAAAAAAGGCTACTGCCAAAAACACTACCATACCTTTTCGCATCCCAATAGATAGGGTGTTTTCTGCCGAGGGCTTTGGCACCGTAGTAACCGGCACTCTAACCGAAGGGACGATAAAAGTAGGGGATAGCACCGATATCTACCCAGAGGGTATACAGGGACGGGTGCGCAACCTACAAGTCCATGGCAGTCAAGTAGAAACTGTCTATGCCGGACAGCGGGTGGCGGTCAATTTATCAGGGGTCAAGCGGGATGATATCCTTCGGGGACATGTGCTAGCTAGGCCAGACAGCCTTCATCCAACAAGGATGCTGGATGTTAAGCTGTCGATTATTAAGGATTGCTCTAAGGAAATTGCATCCGGGACACGACTGCATTTTCACAATGGTACCCAGAGCATACTATGTAAATTGGTCTTGATGGAAACGGATAAATTGACCGCTGGCCAGTCGGCTTACGCCCAGTTACGCTTTGGGGAAGAAGTGGCGGTTAAGGCGGGGGATAATTTCGTTGTACGGTTTTATTCCCCCATGGAAACCGTGGGCGGCGGTGTGGTCCTGAATACAGCCCCAAAGAAGCACCGAAAATCCCAATCCTCCGAGGCGGTCAAGGCATTGGAGGCATTGGAAAAAGGCGATGCAGGAACCCAAATCCACCAAGAAATAACCAACCAAGGGGGTATAATGCTCCTGGAGGAACTAAAAAAGCGAATGAGCGCATCAACCCAGGAAATAGACTCCCTGGCCGAACAAGGCCGCATCATAAAAATTGGCACCTATGTAATAACGGATTCCCATAGAGAGAATCTAGGCAGCAGAATCACAACCCTACTAAAATCATATCACCATGAAAATCCACTGCACCAGGGCGTAGGTATGGCAGAGTTGCGCAGTCAAATCTTACCTGGTAAAAAAACGGCATTCTTTGAAGAGTTACTTAGCTTATACAATTTCAAAATCCAAGATGGGCGAGTGGCATTACAGGACTTTGAAATAACCTACACAAAGGAGCAGAAAACAGCGCGAGACGCCATTCTATCTAGCCTATCACAGGGCAGTTTTTCCCCACCCACAATTAACGAGGATAAACAAGTACTCGAAGCTCTGTTGGCAGAAGGTACAATCATATCCACAGAGCCAGGGATAATTTTCTCTGCCGAGACAATAGAAAAGGCCAAGGTCTGCTTCTCATCCCTTGCTAATCAGCATGGGGGAAGCGTAACCTTGGCCCAATTCCGAGACGAAGTGCAAACTTCTCGCAAATTTGCACTATCACTACTCGAGTATTTTGACCGGGTTGGGTTTACTCGGAAGGTAGGAGAAGGACGGGAAATTCTTAGTTAAACATAACCACATCTCCACCAATCTCAACGGAAATAATCGTATCCATGTCCAGGGGGATATCTATCATATCGTAGAAGAAGTTGCCTGCACCAAAGCCGCTAAAGCCTGTGCCTACGGGCAGGTGAATGCTACCGGTGGTGGTATGAATGGTTATCTCTGGTGGGTTCATTCCGCCAACTTCATCCTCAAGCACCAGTTGAATAAGAAACGGGCTAACCCTTATTTCTGTGATAATGGCTGATTCGTATTGCAAGCTTAGCTCATCGGCTGCAATCTGAATATCATTAGGCTCTATTTCAAAGTCTACGCTCCAGTCTAGGTCCAACCGGTCGAAGTGAGTATCAAGAAAACTACGTCCGTAGAGCTTGATATCAGAAAGCCTTTCCAAGTCCACATCGAATAAAATATATTCCAAGTATGTGACAGCCTCGGTTCCATCAATTCCAACCTCTGCACGGACCAAGTTACCGTACATATCTTTTGTGAAACCAAAATGCATAGAACGCTGATTGCTATCGCCGGAGTTTATGAGCATCAATCCAGGTGGTGTTTCACTTTCGAAGGGCCTGTATATTTGTATATGGAGCCGGTCTTCGATAATACCGATGGTTGAAATTATGGCGATTTCGCCCCCTAAATCAATTTCTAGATTATGGAGATGGGGCTGCAAAACAGGAAAACCATCGGTAAGCATTCGTTCTTCTATTACATCATGCATTTCAGTACTCCAGATTCCGCTACCGCTTCTTGATGGGGACATATCGGGCCTAAACATAACATAGGGCTGAGCTGTTGCAGTGGTAAAGTCAAGGGCCAAATCCCGAAAACGAGTATCATATGGAGTTCTGATATTGTAATGTATCCCCGTTATTGTGGAAGTCAATTCCATGCCCGCTACTGAGTGAGTGAAAATCTCACGGCTGCGGAGGGTAATGATGCCGCAATCGGTGCGGTTAATAATCTCGGGGGTTAAACTGAGGGCAGCGATATCTGGCCGGCCAACAGGGGCGACAACATGCCCTAGCCTAAAATAATCATCGAGCCGGTTTCCTATCATATCTTCCATGGTGATATACACATCCACGATATTATCGAAAACACCCACGGCTACAATTTCAATTCGTATACCATGCTCCGGGATATAATTTTCTGTAGTTTCTGTCTCATGGGACTCATGAGTTACAACCTCAGGAATATTATCGATTTCCAGGGGCTGTAGTAATTCGGCACGTTCAGAGCCGATAATTTCTCTGAGTCGGTCAAAACCACCCAGATATGCCCCTGCCGCAAAGACAGTGGTTGTAAGGGCAAGAGTCGCAGCAACTACTGCCGCTACTCTTGCAAAATAGCGTTTTTTTCCAGGTTTATTCATATTTGCTTTCTCCTTTACAGATAGCTCATGCTTTACCTTCCTAAGAAGCTCGGCATCAGGTTTTTCGTAACATAGGGCTTTTTGGAGAAGAGCGTCTACATCCCGGGTTTTATTTTTCGTATCCATTCTTAACCAATCCTTCCTCAATTAATTTTCTTGCCTTGTGCAGTCTGCTTTTGACTGTCCCCACGGGGAGCTTTAGTGTTGCAGCTATATCTGAGACCCCGAGCTCTGCACTGTAGTATAAAATCGTCGGGATTTTGAATTTTTCTGGTAAGGCGTCCACTAACCTTCGAATGAGATGTACATCTTCTTGCTGGGTAAAATCCTTTTCGATATCCGTATCACATACCGTGTTTTCATCCAGCGCAGTAACGGGTGCAAGCCTATTGCGGCGAGCGTATTTACGTTTCCAGCTTTTCCAGATGTATATTGCCGTGGAGAATAGGAATCCTTGGGGGTTTTCATTAGTCTTTTGCAGATGCTCAAAGGCTTTCAGAAAGGTTTCCTGAAATAAGTCGTCGGCGTCTTCCTTTGAAAAAGTCAGACTGCGGCAGAGCTTGTATACAGCTTCGCTATGGAAATTCACCAGTTCGTTTGATGATAGCAATTTATACGAATCTCGAAAGTCATCGTCGCCAACGCATCGCGGAAAACGGCCTAAAGCCGCCGATTTTCCGCTCGGTTGTTGACGTGACTTTCTGAGATTAGTGTTAGGTTGCAACTTTTGATTGGATGTGATTGCGCGCAATAATTCCAAAGTGACCTCCTTCTGAAAACCCCTTCACATTGTAATAGTCATGAGAATTATTTTGGTTCATTTAATAAAAAAAGCTGCCTCGTTTTAAGTGAGACAACTCTGATACAATACTGATTAGACCTCTTCTGAAACAGGGCAAAACAAGCTGCACTTCAAGCTTGTTTTCCCTATTTCAGAAGAGGTCTATTGAACTACATCCACTCATGCCCATGCTTTTTTATATGAGTGGCAAACCTTATATAATGGTCATAGTCTCCTCGTTCCATCATTGCGATGGCTTCTTTATCCCCTGCGGCGGCTCGTTTTGCCGTATCTTCGCAGGCATCTTTTAGCATCCTGTCTACGGCAATTTCAATCAGGTTTTCCGGGCAGGGCATTCCGTATTCAGTAAAGAATAAGTTTATCTGCCTCTTCGCACGACTCGCTTGGGTGGCGGCATCATATCCCGCATAAAACGGAAATGACATCATAGTCAAGGTGCTGGCCAACTCCCAATTCCGGGTTCCCGGGTAGGCCTGGTCAAAATCAAACAACCCTGCCAACCGGTCATTTACATATACAAAATTCCAAATATGGGCATCCCCATGACAAATTATTTCCGGTGATTCGTCAGGGTAAAAGGGATTTGTCCATCCAGCTTCAATTGCCCTTGGTAAAAATCCTACAGATAAATCATGCAATTTTCGCATAAACCGTGCCGTATCAATTACACATTGATCCGAATGAAGACATGGATGGTCGTGAGGATAATCCGGCCCCATGGTTTTGCCAGGCAGGTATGAGAACATATCCCGGCCATATTCATCTACTCCCAAAAACCTGGGCACACCTGGCATTCCCTCATGTTCCAAATACAGTAGATACTCCCGCACCATAGGATGGCCTTTTGATGTCTTATGAATGGTATCGCCGATTAACACCGTTTGGTTCATACTACCGCCGGTTAATATTTTTTCTTCCATTATGATGGCTCCTTTTCAAATAAAAATTTAATTTGAAGCAAAGCCAATCTGTAAGCGACAAATCTACTCCATGCAATTGTCGCTATGCGATATGGCTTTGCATGGAGTGGGTAGACATGAGAAGTCTTATGTGCTTATACATCAGAGAAATCCTCCAGTTATAGCGAATTAAATGAGAAATAGTCCAGACCGAGCCGAAAATAGCGGACGCCTCAACGCTTTTTCGGCGACAGGCTGGACTGATTTCGAATTAATTCGCTATATGTTTTCGTTAAGGCTTGCAGCTTTTCGCTAAGCTCCTCGCGCATATGGTCAGGCACTATTCCTTCGCCATTTTTATCGATTGCCCAAAGGAGCGCACCCAGGACGCTGGGTGCATCCAGTACCTTGAGCTGATACGGCTTTTGGAATTTCCCATTAAGATAATCCTTAAGAGCAGTTACCAAAACGGAATCAGGGTTCTTTTGAAAGAGTGAACCCACTAGTACAATCTCCGGCGGAGCAGACTCATAATCAAGATTCATAAGAATGCCCATTACACTTTCCCCATAGGAAGTTCCCGATTCTATGAGAATATTTTTCGCCGGGGTATCTCCTGCTGCCGCCGCTTCGAAGATAATCCTATTGACTGCCAGGGAATAGGCATCTCTGTCCCCATTAAAGAATTTCACATGCAAGCTTTCCATAAAGTCGCTTTTGTCATTAATGCCGAAGGTGTTCATAAACATATCTGTCATCAGGGAAGGTTGGTAGCCCTTGAATAATTGCCCATATATATATGCGGTGCTCTTGGTCATGATGTAGCCGCCGCCGCCATAATCACCGGTCATATCTCCCATACCGCCGATTTGGAGCTGTTTACCATTGCCATCTATCCCAAGCACTGAGTAGCCAGTGCCGGATACACAGGCTATACCATAGCCCCGTGATGTAGCGGCTTTTATCCCTAGGATACAGTCATTGTCTAGGTCGAAATCAGTGAAGCCCAAGTTTTTTAGTATCTTTGAAATTTCCTCATGTTGTTTTATAGTGTCAACCCCGGCCATTCCGAAGGCAGCTCGGCCGATATCTGCGGTAGTTAAGCCGTGACGGCCCAGTAACGTGTCCAGCATTTCCTTTAAAACCTGATAAAGTTCCGTGTAGCCGCCGGGCATTGCTTCGTAATTGGTGCCGCCGCCAGTGTATAAATCTAGTAGCCCTTTCGCAGGGTTGCATAGGACGATATGGGTCTTGGTGCTGCCTCCGTCTAGGCCTAGGAAGTATTTGTTCATTTGCTGTCTCCTTGTAAGACCACCCCGCTGCCCAGCACCCCTCCTATGGAGGGGTGCTGGGCAGCGGGGTGGTCCTTCTTATTTGAAAAATCTCGGCAGATACTTTCGATGCGCTTCTAGCATTTCGTCGTATGCGGCCTTGGTCCTGTGATAATCTCCCAACAATGGATGGGTCATAAGCGCGGCGAGGCCGGCATCGTAATCTCCCTCTAACCCGGCCTTTATCGTCAATTTTTCGTATGCCTTTATCGCCAAAATCATCCCTTGGATATGTTTGCTTATATCAGGGTTAACTAGGGGTAGGGGACGAGGGCCGTTTTTTCCTACTATGCATTTTACTTCGGCTACATCTGTTGGACTCAGGAAGGGGATTTTACCGTGATTTACTGTGTTTATGACATGAACAGTATTGGTATCATTTACGATTGCGTTTATTAAGGAAACCGCTGCTTCGGAGTAGAATGCACCGCCGCGTTTATCCAGCAGGGCAGGTTTTTCCTTAAGATTTTCGTCCTGATATAGCTTTAGCAAGTCTTCTTCTATCGCCATACAGTCTTCCCCTCGAGTGGTAGGGTTGGCCTTTTGGTCGGCTAAGACTTTGTCACGATTGTAATAATTATTCAAATAATATGAAGGAATACCTCCGATTCGCCTGAGAAAATCCTTATCAAAGGCACCGGAATGAGCCATTATATCCTCATCTTCTAAAAGGTTAACTGCCTTGCCATCTGCGTAAACGCCTGTCACCCAGTTAAAGTGATTAAGGCCCACATAATCAAGGTCCAACTCCTGAGAGTCCTTTAGCTTCTTGCGAAGTAGCTTCTCAATGCCAATCGGTGCATTGCATAAGCCTATACTGCGGATATTGCCCCGTCCAGTCAGCATCTCTGCCAAAATACCAGATGGATTGGAGAAGTTAATCAGCCAAGCTCCTGGGGCCTTTGCATCTATGATTTGTGCCACTTCTTCCATTACAGGCAAGGTACGCAGTGCCTTGAAAAATCCACCGATGCCTGTTGTTTCCTGGCCTATGAAATCGTATTTTTGGGGTATTTTTTCGTCCAAAACCCGAGCGGGCAGCTGCCCCACCCGAATTTGCGCAACTACATAGCTTGCCCCGGATATTGCTTCATCTAAGCATGTTGTTTCCACCACGGGGATATTAAGTCCTTTTGCAGCTATCATGCGCCGTGCTAAGGCCGATATAATCCCGTTTTTGCGGCTATCGATGTCCATCATGTAGAATTCTGATACATCCAGCCTATCTGCTCTGGTTAAAAATCCGTCGATTAGCTCTGGCGTGTAGGTACTGCCTGCACCTATTATTGTGATTTTCATGTTGCCTCCTTATCCGCCCATGACGGGCTATCTCGTCACTAACTGAGCATGAAAGTTTCGAGCAGGGGCGGCTTCGCCGCCCCCGCGCACTCCTTCTTTCGTATTATCCTAGAACCGTAGCCCCAACTGGGGGTACGGTAATCTTTATCTCACCATTATTTGCTGTATACCATATACCATCCTGATGAAAATTGCCATCACTTGTGACAATCAATTGCAGAAATTGTCCGTCGGTAACTCCAAGTTTCCAAACCGGTAGATTTACCTCCATGGGCTTGGTGTTATTATTTATTGCAACAATGATTTTTTGCCTGTCATCCCAGCGACCATAAGATAAAAAACCATGGTAGGTCCATAAAAACTCCACCGAGCCTGTCTTTAGGACAGGGTACAAATGTCGCAAGCCGATTAGATGGCGATGGAGCTCCGTAAGCATCTTATTTTCCTTCCCCCAAGGGAAAGCGCGGCGGTTGTCCGGGTCTGTCCAGCCCATTAGGCCCGCTTCATCCCCATAGTATATACATGGAGCACCGGGCCATGTCATCTGAAAAACTACGGCTTCCATCATTATATTGAGGTTGACACCTGTCTTAGCTGCACGAGGCCCTACTGTATGGAGCCGCCCTACAGCCCCGTTTGTGCGGGTCAGAAAACGTGAATGGTCGTGATTGGAGAGTTGGTTCATAGAGGTTTGTAACGCGTGGATATTAAGCTTTGCCATGCTATGGCGCATTGCGTTTTCGAATTCGATGGCATTGTTTTTTAGGTATGGGCGGGAAGTTTCGCTGTGTTTACATACGCCGGTCAGGAACCAGGTAATGGGCTCCATAAATGCGTCGTAGTTCATTATGGTGTCCCATTCATTGCCTTCCAGCCATGGGGATGGGTCCCCATAGTGTTCCGCCAAAATTAGTGCATCTGGGTTTACGGATTTGACCGCATCTCGGAATCTCCTCCAAAATATATGGTTAAAGTCCGTGCTCCTGCCCAAATCGGCGGCTACATCCAGACGCCAACCGTCCGCGTTATAGGGTGGAGAAACCCATTTCTTCGCAATTTCAATAATATAATCGCAAAGTTCTGGGGAATCTTCGAAGTTAAGCTTGGGATGGTTGGGATTATCCCACCAGCCATCATAGTCAAAATCATTATGCCACAAAAAATAGTCCCGGTATGGGCTGTCTGGGCTGTGATATGCCCCTGGGGGATAGCCCGCTTCCTTGTAAAAGCTCTGAGTATCCATCCATTTGTTAAAACAGCCGCAGTGATTAAAAACCCCATCCAGTATAACTCTGATTCCCTTTGCGTGAGCTGTAGCTATAAACTCCGCCATTAGGGCATTGCTGGCTTCTAGGTTGGCTGTGCTTGTAGTGCGGTGGCGGTACTTGGTAGCGTGGCGATTATGGACTTTCTCAAAGCGCAGAGCCTCGCCTCCGTCATCTACGATTACACCGATATGAGGATCAATATTGTCATAGTCTTGGGTGTCGTATTTGTGATTGCTTGGTGATACAAACACCGGGGAAAGGTAAATCACCTCAACCCCCAAAGACTGCAGGTACTCCATTTTTTGCATAATACCCCGAAGGTCACCGCCGCGAAAATTGCAAACATCAAGTGGTTGGATATCTGCATCCCAAGGCATGGATTTTGCGGTTATCCCTAGATATGCGTATTCGTGGTTGACTACATCATTGGTTGAGTCACCGTTGTAGAAGCGGTCAACGAAAATGTGATACATTACAGCCCCGCGAGCCCATTCTGGCACGGTAATGCCGGTTGCTAGGCGAAAGTCGTATTCCGGATTTGAGTCAGTGTGAATGCCGCCCTTATTATAATAATAGGTCTCGTTGATAGCGAAGCGGTAACGGACGGGTTCTTGCGGCGTTGAAACTACGGCTGTGTAGTAGTCGAATAGATTATCCGAGGCGGTTTTGGTCATGGACAGGGGTTCCGCTTCCCCCTGGATGTGTAGTTTTGGAGTGATTTTATCGTCTTTTGCTATGCGTATACGTATTTGTACTGATTTATCATAAGTTACAAACTGCTGAGTTTCGTCGCTAAAGATGGCGTCTTTGTTAAAGGGGGTCATTTATTTCACCTATTTGAGTTTTGTCATTTTGGATAAAGCCGCTCTTGGAGAGGGGGAGGGGGCAGTGCAAAAAGTCGCTTGGCGTAGAGGGATAGGAGTCCTAGCAGGTCAAGTAGCCGCCATGTGGTAAATCGTCGCCTTAGGCGGTTGGAGTGCAGCACCCCAGATATGAAGGTTGCCTGGTCAATGCCAATCTCAGTCGGGGAAATTGCTCCGCCCATGTCTGCGATTGCTTTTTCCAGCTTGGGGCGCAGCCCAACGTTTTGGGATAGAATTTTTCGCAATCCCGACCAGTTATTTCTTATACGCTCTATGAGTGCTGCTCGAGTAGATGTATTTTCATCCGGCCATAACTTGATGATATCATTTGCGGCTGGGCCATAGCATCGGTGGATATCATTTGTCCATTCCCGCAAATTAAACTCCTTTTGAGTCCAATCTATATCTTCTGTAAGGAGCCACTCTTGAGCTTGCAGCACTACCAAAGTGGCTACACCAACCTTGGTACCGTGCAGAGCCGGGATTCCTCGCATTTCCCAAAAATGGGAAAGATGATGTTCACTCCCGGAGGCGGGCTTCGAATGGCCTGCTTTTTGCATTATCAGGCCGGATTTTATTAAGGCATTCATTGTTTCTTTATCTTTGCAGCAACTCTCGGCGGTGCTGCGCATTTCTGTGGCTAGATTCTGACAAAAGTCACCTGCGTTAGGGTAGAGCAGCCCTTCCATTTCCCAATCCGTGACGCTTGTAAACTTGCCCATCATATCACCGAAGCCGGCGGAGACTAGGTCAGTGGGAGCGGTTTCATATATAGACGGGTCTGTAATTACCCCTGCCGGAGCTGTGGCAGGGTAGGTTTGCTTTACGCTATCCACTATCAACGCGGAAACAGAAGAGGTATAACCATCCATGGACGCTGCCGTTGCCACTACATAATATGTTAGCCCTAGGCGAGACGAAACATACCGTACAAGGTCGCAGATGGTGCCTGAACCTACTGCAACGATGGCTTGCATACCGGCAGCGGCTATTAGAATTTTGCCTATGGCGGTTTCGTCCGGTATGAGGCATGAGTTGTCGGGGGTGGGTGAGAGAGTCAGCAGTCGTTCTCCTTTTGCAAAAACTGCGGTATTGGTATCAGCAACGGTTAAAATATTGGAATGGCCTGCGTCTTTCAACCACTGTAAAAGAATCGTTTGGCTGTTGGCAACCTTGGTTATAATGGGGTTGTTCGTCATATTGCTACTCCTGACAGCAACCCCCGGCCCTTCGGACCACCTCCTTCTTTAGAAGGGGGTGCCGCTGAAAGCGGCGGGGGTTGTCTATGTAATCGCGGGGAGTATAATATCATATATGAGGTGAAATATGCGCGAGTTCAGACAGTTAAAGACAAAAAAAGGCCGGGACGAGTCCGGCTTGTTTTTGGTGGAAGGCGAGACATTTGTCGCGGAGATCCCAAAGGATTGGGAGATTATACGCGTAATTTTAGCTGAGCGGTTTCCGTGGGAAAAGTATAAAGCTCCATACCCGGTTGAAGTGGTTAGAGATAGTCTTTTCGACAGTTTGGCTGATACGGTAAATCCACAGGGGATAATGGCGGTTGTGAAGCAAAAACAGTGGCAGTTTAATCAGATTATAACCCCAGGAGGGTTTGTTTTACTGGGGGAAAATCTCAATGACCCTGGCAATATCGGGACTTTAATACGTACAGCCGCAGCAGCAGGGGCTGACGGTGTGATTCTTAGCAAAGGTAGCGGGGATATCTATAACCCTAAGGTAATCCGCGCCTCTGCTGGGGCGGTGCTGCGCTTGCCTGTGGTTGCCGATGTTGATGTAACAGAAACAGTGAACCGGTTAAGGCAGGCCGGATATGCAATTTTTGCCACAACTGTAGATGGAAATGTCCTGCCATATGACCTAGATTTACGCAGTAGCTTTTGTTGGTTAGTGGGCAATGAATCTCATGGGCTTACTTATGAGGCAGTTAGTCTTGCGGATGCACAAGTACGTTTGCCCATGGCTCGGGATATGGAGTCTCTTAACGCATCTGTAGCGGGAGGGATATTATTGTACGAAGCCCTGCGGCAGAGGCTACTCTACTAATGCCTTCAAATGGGGCTGCTTATAACATACACCCATCAAAAATACAGCGATAATTACATTTATAGAGCTGTTTAACAGGGATACTACTGCCCTTGGCAGCCAAATATACATAAAAGGAAAGCCGCCCCATGCAGTTACCGTATGCCATAGCACCATTGAGTTTGCACTGTTTATCAACAGGCTTATGAGTATTATGGACAGGGCAATTGGCATGATACTGCCGTTCCAAGGGGCAAGGAGCCCCTGTTGCTGCTCCGCCGGTGGAGAGTACCAATAATCTTTGTATTTTTCGCTTTTTTGTAGACGTTTAGATAAAAGCAAATCCATTGCCAGGAGCAGTAGCCCCAGCACCCCGGCTCCCAGGGGTGCATATGTGGTTTCGGCTATTCTGTCGGCTATATTGCGATATGGATAGCGGGTATTTTGGGTACGGGAAATTATCATGCGGCTGGTGAAGTTCATATCGGTGGTGTCAATGGCGGTGGGGTCGTCTATATTGTCATAAAAACTGCGATTGATGCCCTCTTGGCGCAATTGAATCATACTAATACTGCCAAAGGCTAAAAAAGTAAAAGTAAATACAATTAAAGCAATGCGAGTACCCGTAACACTACGTCCCCGTAAAAGCCGCCATGTCCACCCTCGTAAAAAGCCCCCAAAGGTCATAATAAGGGTAATCTGCCAAAGCCATGCTTCCCCAGGGGTTGGGCGAATAAAATGCCCAAGCAAGTCACCAAGGCTGGAGGCAATAGCCCCATACCATGGCCCAAAAAGAATCGCAGGCATAATAGTAAACACCCCATGAACGCCAATCCGAGCACCATGAGCTCCAAACAGGGGTATGTACCCCGAGGCGGTTGTGCGTAAAATCAGGGCTATAGCTAAGAAAACAGAAGTGGCTATCATACGCCGCAAATGCAATTTCATTTTATCGTTCAAATTGTGAACCTCCCGCGAATAGACCTCTTCTGAAATAGGGCAAAACAAGCTGCACTTCAAGCATGTTTTCCCTATTTCGGAAGAGGTTTAATAAAATTCCAAACAACATCAGCTTTAACCAGAGCACAGCCTCCTATATATAGGGCAACTCCGGTCACACCAGGCAAGGCCACTTGCATCAGCACATGACTATCCTCAAGCCGTCCATACACAAACCCCACAGCGAAAAACATCACAACAGCAAGAGCCGCCATTTTCACAATATCAATCATCAACGCCCTTGGCCATGACAGGTATCCCTTGCGCGTGAGAATTGCGGCCATTATTAATGAACCCAGGCTGATGCCGATGGCACTGGCTAGTGCAGGCCCTGCAATCTCCAGGTGCAATAGGGCGAAGCTTAGCACTGCATTGACTCCGATAGCCCAAACAGCCGCAATCAGCGGTGTTTTTCCGTCCTTTTGGGCAAAGCAGGCTCGGCATAGTATTACCTGGAAGCCATAACCCAAAATCCCCAAAGTGAAGAAAAACAATGCCCGTGCAGTAATGTCCACTGCGGTAGCGTCAAACAATCCTCTGCCAAAAACCAGTTGCACTAGAGGCTGGCTCAGGGCCATAAGCCCTAGTGTGAGAGGCAAAAGAAAAAAGAACAGCACCCGAAGGGTTTCACCAAGGCTGGTTTTAAATCCTTCTTTATCGGAGACAGCAACCTGCCGGGACAGTTTGGGGAAAATTAAGTTGGCCACAGATAAAATAAACACGCCACTGACAATGGTGTATAGAGTATATGCATATTGCAATGCCGGCACCCCAAGCACCCCGCCGTATAAGTTACCCGCAGCTATCAAGTTGACCTGGAAATTGACCGGTAGCATCCATGAAGCCGCAAGGACAGGCAAAGTTAGGGCTCCAATCTCCCGAAGGCCTGAATCCCGTAAATTAATCTTGAACCTAAACTTGAACTTATGCCTTACGAGCCAAGGTACTTGGATAACGGCCTGCATTGCCCATCCTATAAGAAAGGCAATCGCAAGCCCATGCACTCCAAATCTGTCCACAAAAAAGAAATAGTAGAGCAGAATAACACCGTTGGATACAATACTCATTGCCGCGGGCAACCGAAATTCCCCAAGGGATTGTAAAATCCCCGTGAAAGAAAAGGCCAGCCCGCTAAGAATCATAAGAGGAAACATAAAGCGCAGCAATACAACCCCTAAGTATCTGGCCTGAGCATCCCCGGTGCTGTAAACAAAATCATAAATCGGACCGGCAAAAGCCAAGGCTATCACAGTTACAATTCCAAGCAAAACCAAAGAAATACTAATAAAAAGAGAGGCCAACTCAAAGGCCTCTCTTTTGCCCTTTGTTTCTAGGCGAGCTGTAAATACCGGTATAAAGCTGGCAGACAATGCCGCCGCAAACATAATATCAAGGAAGTTTCGCGGCAGGGCACTGGCTTGTACAAAGGCGATACTCTCAGATGTATCCGCTCCAAAATGGACGGCCTGCAAACTGTCTCTGAGAAGGCCCATTCCCTTGCCGATTACCATTATTAGCATCATGACGATAACAGTACGGGCTGGGCGGGCATCTGCCTTTGCTATGTCGTTTTTGTATTCAGAGTCGAATGATTCCATGTGATGACCTCACCAGTCTGACATTGCGAGGAGCATGGCGACGAAGCAATCCAGAATTTAGTTGGAACTGGATTGCGTCGCTTTGCTCGCAATGACGGACTATTACATATTTTAATCAGTCCACCAGACATCACTTCCGCTTACGCGGAAATGCACTTGGCTTCTGCTTTGGGCCAGGTTTATATAACGGATTCCATCACGTACAGCGGCGGTTGTTTCACTTCCCGTGTTGGATACTACAAAGACCATTCGTCCCTGATTCTGTATATTGGTCAATGCATAGTGGAATAGCTCAAATTCATAGGAATGACGGAAGCCTCGCAGTGGGTTGTCATCCATCAGTATTACCACATAGCTGGGGTTGCTAGACACGGCGTCCTGCCTAAAATTGCGCCATTGGTCGGCACAGAGCCTGCGGCCGTACAGTGTCATGGTCGTGATTGAGAATGCTCCTTGGCTGCGTGAGGAATATTCTACTGTATCGCCGGAGTAGGGCAGGTTAAAGCTAAAATCATTACCTGCACGGATACCGGAAAAACCCCTTGGTGCCCAAAGCCAATCCCGGAAAACCGGGCCTCGTGGTACATTGGTCGGTGCAGGGGGGGCGACGATGGTCTCAAGGCGGTTAAATGAAAGGGTATGGTCTGTTGCCGCCGATGATTGCAGTGCCACGGCGTAAATTCTATCCAGGGTAAGAGGTCCGGGAAGATTGGCTGGTAAAACAGTATTAAGTGACTGCCATCCGCTAAAATTAATGCTTGCAGCAAAGTCAACAATATGATGACGGCCGCTGCCGTCACGGATACGGCCCCGTAGCCAATGGCCGGAATTGTCGCCTCGGACTTCCAAGTTAAGGGCTACTGTGCCTGCGGGCAGAGTAATGGCCGGGTAAAAGTTTGCATGGGCAGCCTGAGTGGCGGATAACCGTGAAAAGCTGTAATCCAGTTGAAGATGTCCGCCTACGGTATTTACTTGGCCGCTTACATAGGCGGAAGGATATCCGATAAAATTGCTGCCTCTATGCATATCACGCACTTGAGGGGTACCGCCGATTGTTACGGGTATGCCTCTGTATACGTTGTTATGATAGGCCACGATATAACCAGAGCCGTATCCTGCGGTAAATACACCGTTTTCGATTGTTCCCAAAGAGGGCGGTACAACTCTAAACTCTGTAATTGCGGATACAGGCACTGTAGGCACAAGGTCACCAGTGGTCGCTACACCGGAAAAACGCAAATTAGCGGTCTGACCTGCACTGAAAAATGTAAGTGAAGATGGGTTGGCCCGGAGTTCTGCCAATTGGGGCACATGAATATAAATCTCCTGTGGCACAAAGGGGCGGGTATCAAAGACACCCAGCGCGTTGATAATACGCCGCTGAGCCCCATCAGAGGGGGTGTTGACTACAGAATATCTGCCGTCAGCTTGCCTTACCGCCATTGTAGAAGAGCCGCCGCCGTCAAAATGCATACCATCCCAGGCACCGTAGCTCCTGAGTAGCCGGGACATTTCATGATTGGTGGCACCGATGGAGTGGTTGCGCCCGTCAACGACCATAAGAATCATGGTATTGCCGTCCCGGGTTATACCTACTGCAGATCTTGGGTGGCGAGCATTGGGAGCAACACCGGCACCATGAACTGTCTGCCCCTCGGATACCAAAACGCCGCCGCCGCCGATTGCCATTTGAATGCGTGAGAAATCAATACCGATATTGTTGCCAAGTCTAAGTCTGGTGGTATCCCCCACACTAAAAAGGGGCACATGGCTGTCACGCATGTGAGATGGGATTATGAGAACATGTCCATCCCAAGGTACTTCTACCCTCTCACGAGTGATTTCAACTATCGAATTGTTGCGCACAACAACCTTAGTAAGACCGCGGAAACGGTCCATCAGTGGCTGTGTGTTGGCCATCAAATTACTGTCTATAACTATGGGGAAGTTAAGCTCATGTCCCACAACATTAAATGCGGCAACTTGTATGTTACGAACTCCATTATTATAGAAACGGACATCCGTGCGCATATATTCAATGAAGGGATTATTGTCATTATCTAAAAATAATGTGGCAAATTCATTGCCATTATGGTTGGTATGAGGGTTTAGCCCTAAAATATCTCCATCCATAATCATGGAGCCAAAATGCACACTGTGATTCCCTGCCATACCAAAGAAGTCGGCATTGATTCCCGCAATTGCGTCGGTGCCGGAGAGCAAGTTGGTAGTAGTCTCTCTAAGGCCTGGGGTATCGCTTGCCACAGGACCTACATAGATATATGGATTATCCAAGGGGACTATCAGTACATGAATATCCAGCATCCCGCGCTCGGTCATTTGGAGGACTCTTTCATGGGTGATACCGGGATGGGGGGAATAAGTTTCCCGACGATAGAATATTACATCCGCAAGCACAACAGCTTGTGTGGACATAAAAAATACCAAGACCAGCGTAAGTGCGGCCAAGGTATGTAATAGTCCTTTGAGTATTTTCTTTCTCATTGGTAAAACTCCTTTCGATACGACGAAATCAGACAAGATACACGCATTGTGAAATGTGTGATTTCCAGCACCACAAAACGTGACAGCATGCGCAAATCTTCGCCATTTACATGCTTAATGATAGACGATTATGACAAGGAAGTAAACATGCTAATACCGATTCCAAATTAAAACCTGTCTGACAGAGCGGCTGGGGCCGTCTCGTTAAGCATTTTTATGAATAATTATGCACGTGCCTCGTCAACATAAAAGCGTTGAGGAGCGAAGCGACGAAGCAATCCAGCAAATCAAACCTTTTGGATTGCTTCGCT
>WQVF01000022.1 GCA_009781725.1 Defluviitaleaceae bacterium | reverse complement strand
GGCTGGAATTGCCCGGCGGATATGACATAATGCCGGAATTATCGGCGGCAGGGCTATGGACTACCCCATCAGACCTTGCGCGGCTTGGCATCGAGATAATGAAAGCATTAAAAAATGAAAGCGTATATCTAAAAAAAGATACGACCAAATTAATGACAACAAAAGCCTATGAAAATTCACAACATGGGATAGGATTTAGCATAGGTGAAAGCAAAAAAGGGCTCACTTTTGGGCATAGCGGCTACAATGACGGATTCATCTCAAACATGTGTTTTTGCCCTGATGATGGCTCAGGAATCGTTGTAATGATAAACTCAAATATTGGTGGTAATATCCCTTCCGAAGTTACAAACGCTTTCAAAGAAGTGTATGGTTGGTAATCCCATAAAAGAGAGGAAAACATAACATGGACACAATTAAAATTTATGACGCAACAAAAGAAGAACAAAATTACATTACTTCCGGCTTAGTTCGTTTCAATAATTCAAAAGTGCCGTTTAAGCAGGACCCACTAACAAAATATATAAATAAATGCATAAAAGACGGTGACGAAGTTGTCGGAGGTATTTTGGCCGAAGTTTATTGCTGGAACATCTTGAGCATTGATGTTTTATGGGTCAAAGATGAGCATAGAAATAAAGGCTATGCAAAAGCTTTAGTTAATTATGCAGAAAATGAAGCAAGAGAAATGGGTTGCCGAATTTCTCATTTAGACACCTTTGACTTTCAGGCAAAAGAGCTGTACGAAAAGCTTGGATATACAGTGTTTGGTGTTTTAGAGGATTGTCCAGAGTGCCACAACCGTTATTATATGTCAAAGAAGCTACTGTAGATTCTATATCAGACCGCATCAAACAGCATAAGCATTAGTAGCGTTATTTCCACCTTTTACAGAAAACATCTTATGAACCCGTTTTTAGTCGCAAGAGGTGAACCCTAATGAATACAAAAACCTCTAGCGAAACTTCAAAACAGCAGTATAAATGTACGATACAGCGATTTTGTAACATTGATTGTTGCCTATGGCTTTGTTTGCACAAGAGGTGAAGGTAGCCATGAAATATATAGGCGTGGAGGATGAAAATGCATAAATACAATATTAATATTTTCTATAGTGAGGATGATGGGGGATATATTGCAGATATACCTGACTTGAGGTTTTGTAGTGCATTTGGTGAAACCCCCGAGGTGACTTTAAGCGAACTCGCGATTGCTAAGAAATTATGGCTCGAGGAAGCCCGAGAAAGTGGAACAAAACACCACTGATGTATACAACACAGCTAGCTTCCCAACCGCTGTGTCACCACTGCTTTGCCGTTATGATATTCCACCTTGCCGTATGCTCCGTTAATAATTTGAATCCGTGGAGCGGTATGACCTATGTCGGCATCGTAAATTACAGGAATGTCCAAACATGTAAGTCCGATGTTTAGGGCATCATGCAAGTCAAAATCATCTGGAAAATCATCTGCGTCGGAATAGTTACCGGGCCGCCCAAATAGAATGCCGTTGCAATGCTTGAACCAGCCGCATTCCCGCATTTGCCAAAGGGTGCGGTAAATTTTCCCTGACCACAATTCATTGCTTTCCAGCGTCCAGATAAAACCATCGTTTTTGTATTTCTCCAAAAAATCCGGCACAGGGGCAAACTTAGTGCCAATCAGATCGCACAACACATCCATACAACCGCCAATTATACGCCCTTGAAAGGCGTGTTTTTCCTCGCCATCCAAGGATTTCCATATGGTCTGTTCTGTTTTCAGTCCATCATCATAAAAGACATAAGAGCCTGAACCTTTTTGGATAAGTTCCTTGTTTGACATCGCCTCGAATGCTGTTAAATCATATTTGTCAACGATAGGGAGTCCCATATCTATAAACTGTGAACCGTGTATAGTGGCAATGTCACAACACAAGGTTAGGGGAAATGTAAGCCCTGTAATGTCTGAGTATCCGCAAATCCATTTGGGCGGCAGCTCAGTCAGTCGGGAAAAATCCAAATGCGGCAACATATCCATCAAAAACTGACCACCCCAAGGTGGCATAATCGCAGCTACATATGGGTTTTCATACAGGCTCATAAATTCAAGAGCCCGGGTTTTTGCGTCGGCACTGACAAATTTATCGTCCCTGCGTACAGATGGTGTTTCAATACTTTCATATCCAAGTTCCCGCATTTTAGCATGGGCGTTGTCCATTCTTGCGTGACCGATATCATCATCAACCCCCGAGGACGGTGCACAAACCCCTATCGTGTCGCCTTTTTGTAACAATTTCGGAAACCTCATCTAATCACTCCCTCTCTCGGTTTGTAAAAGTATTCCATTGTTTTGCATGTGATTATACCACAGTCAAGGCAGCGAAGTCACCGGCGGTACCGAATACTGACACGATAACCGGAGCAGTCCTTTTTGCTCTGACAACATCGTGGTATACTAAAGTAGATATACCTTGTTGCAATATTAATCAGAGAGGACCATCACAAATGAAACAAAGCAAAATAGTTTTATCGGCTATCATGTTAGTTATAACACTAGCTCTTTTGGTTGGGTGTAGCCGGTCAGGCCAAGGAGAAGATGTACAAGATTACCCCTATGATATTGAGGAACATGAATCCGACCAACTCGAAGAAGTCGAGGAATATATACCCGAGCAGCCCGAGGATATTGTGGCGGATTCCCAAGAGAATCCTAGTGAGATAACTCCACTACTATGGCTTGTTACATCCCCCACGGGGCAAACTATGTATTTATTCGGTTCGATACATGCTGGGGATGCCAGTATATATCCTTTACCCCCATATATCATGGATGCTTTTAACCGCAGTAGTTACTTGGCGATTGAGGCTGACGTACTTGCATTTGAGCGCAACTTTGAAGCGCAAATTGCCCTTACGTTAGGTATGATGTATCAGGATGGGCGAACAATTGTAGATGATATCGGTGAGGATTTGCATCAGGCGATCTCTCAAATGTTCGAAGAACATGGATTGCCTCCAGCTATGTTTGATGGCTTTAAGCCATTCTTGTGGTATCAAACATTGCTCAGTATTGCCCTTGAGGCATCGGGGCTTATGGCTGAGTACGGACTTGATATGTATTTTCTGCATGTAGCAGAATCACGGGGCATGGACATTATCGAAATGGAATCCCTTGAAATGCAGACAGAAATATTCAATGATTTCTCACTGCCTCTGCATATTTTCATGATAGAAAATTCCATGGATATACCGCTGATGGCCGAGGGGATTGCATTGTTATACGATGCATGGCAACGGGGAAATAAACAGGAACTATTAGAGATTATAAATGCCGACTACGATGATATGCCTGATGAGCTATGGGAAGAGTTTAACAACGCATTATTCATCCAACGGGATATAGATATGACGGCAAAGGCGCGGGAACTAATGGCCGAGGGGCGAGACGTATTCTTTGTAGCAGGTCTTGGGCATTTTATTGGTGATGGGAGTATCGTTTATCTGTTAAGGCAATATGGATATACTGTGGAAGTTGTTTCACCTAGGGGATAGGTTGACTGTTCCATCACCCCTTAAAGGACTGACCAGATTACCGGTTCAGTCCTTTTTGTATACGGGTGTGTGTGGTATATTATAACCATAGGCAACAAAATACGGTTTTATGAGAAGGACAAAAAATGTTAACCAGAATACAGTATAAAAACATGCCTCATATTAGAAAATATCTAACAAGCAAAAACATAGCGATATTGATGTTTGTTATATACTTTATCATTGGCATGATGATTTTTAGGGACTACGGTATAAGCACAGATGAGGATATCGAGCGTACTACCAGCCTGATAAATTACACCTATGTAATGGAAAGGCTTATGGCTTCCTCGGAAAATGATGAGGTCCGCAATGTTTTGTCAAGCACGACTTATCTTATGGATTGGCATGACCGGTACTATGGTGTTGCGCTTCAAATGCTTACGGTATTTGTTGAGCATTGGCGTGGTTTTACGATGTCATATCGTGAGATATTTCTTATGCGTCATGCATTTACGTTTATTAACTTTTTTATTGCCGCTATTTTCTTCTTTTTGATATTGCGCAGGCGATTTGGGGATTCTTTTATACCTGTTGTGGGCGCGTTATTTTTTATTCTTTATCCCAGGTTTTTTGGGGAGTCATTTTTTAATATCAAGGATATTTTATTTTTCTCATGGTGTGTAATAGCCTCGTATTTTGTATTGCGATGGCTGGAAGATGACCGTAAGGAGAAATTTATTTTCCCTGCAGCTATCACCTTGGCTGTCGCCACCAACACCAGGATACTTGGTATTGCTATTTTGCTGCTGGCTTGCGGATTTGCATTTTTGCAAGGTGCTTTTGCCCCAGGTACCATAAAGCATAATCTTAAAAAAAGTTTCCACTTAATTTTAATTACCTTTGCTGCTTTTGTGGTAATTACCCCGTTTACATGGGCAAACCCCATTAAAAATACAATAGATATATTTTTCCACTTCCTAAGGTTTCAGCCCTGGAATTGGACCCATTTTTACATGGGCGAGATGATTACCAGAGAGGTGCCCTGGCATTACATCCCGGTTTGGATGGGTATCACCGTCCCGATATTGTATATATTGTTGTTTTTTGCCGGATTTTTCGCAATAGCCTATGTTGGGGCAAAAAACGGAGCCACCTATATAATCAGTAAATTTTCTTCTGCAATGGGTCTGCCTAGAGAAAATTTGCAATCTTTGCCGGAAGCAAATAGACTTCATTTATATGACTTATTCTTTTTTGCTATGTTTGCATGTACATTGCTGGGCTTTATTTTGCTCCGTATTAATATGTATGAAGGCTGGCGTCACGCTTACGTTATTTTTCTTCCGTTTTTGTATGTTGCTGCCTATGGGCTTTATAAGCTATTCAAGCTATATAACCGTGGGGGGAAAATTACGAGAAACAGCTTTATAGGCGTTGTTTCTGCGTATATGCTTTATTTGCTGGTATGGATGATTATTAACCATCCGTATCAATATGTATATTTCAATTTAATAGGCAGACAGTTTGCTGAAGAAAATTTTACTCTTGATTATTGGTATGTGTCTAAAATGGATTTGGCTAGATATGCCGTCAATAGCAGCGATGAGCCTATTGTTAGACTAGCAGGGGGGCATCGTTTTACCTATATGCTTACAGAGGAGGAGCGTAGCCGCGTTGTAACTGTAGGAACCGAAACAGCTGATTTTTATCTTAGGGGCTCACGTATGTATTATGAATGGCGTATGCGTGGGGTACCTCCTGGTTTTGTGGAGGCAAAGGTAATAAGGGTTGACGGGATGAGGATTGCGACACTTTATGAGCGTGTGCTGCCCTTTACCGTTGATTTGGATTCGAGCATATGGGATAAAATTATAGGGTTTGGCAGTAATGTTAATGAGAATTTTCATTATCTAAGTGATGGTAATTTCAATAATAGATGGGCGACACAAAGGCCCCAATCGCCTGGAGATTATCTGATGTTTGAGTTTAGTGAAGTCCTTCGATTTAATTATGTCTATCTAAACCAAGGGCGAAGCAACAATGACTTTCCAAGGGATTTGGTAATATACACATCAATGGACGGTAATACATGGGAAAGTGCCCCGATACAAGCATCTGCGGCGGAAAGGCATTTTATTTTTGAGTCGGAGGAGTTTTACTTTTTAAGATTGGAAATCGCAGGAGATTCACCGATTAATTGGTGGAGTATTTTTGATATGGGATTTGGATATGCAACGCATTAATAATGTGCGTAAAACGCCATTGACCCACTTTTGCCACGAGGAATATAATACTCCGTCTTTGAAATATATTATTAAAGAGGAGGAAGTAAATGAAAAAATTTGTTGTACTTTTTGCGGTAATTGCTTTGATTGCCGGAGGTCTGATGTTGAGCGGTTGCTCATCAAGGGATGATGACCTTGTGGGTGTATGGCAGTTGCAAGAAGATGCTACTTTTGTGACCACCTTCAATGATGATGGTAGGGGGGAACATACAGTTGACTGGGGATTCGGTATGTCATTTAGATGGTCAACGTCACGTGGTAACCTATATTGGAATTATACCGGTCATTCAAGAATGTACACAGCATACAGTGTATCAGGTGATGTGTTGACAATAACCATGGATGAGGGCTTTGTAATGCGCTTTAATAGGGTTCCCTAAGTTATTTTAGTGTAACAACGGTAACCCCGGTTTCACCTTCACCATACCTACCTAAACGGTACTCCTTAACATGGGGGTGCCGTTTTAATATATTGTGAATTGCATTGCGCACTGCCCCAGTGCCTTTACCGTGGATAAGGGTACACATGGAGAGTCCGCCCAGGAAAGCATCGTCTAGATACTTGGTTGCAACACCTGTGGCTTCCTCCGGGAGCATCCCTCGCAGGTCTACCTCGGATTTTATATGCATGGCCTTGGTTGCCCTGTCCCCTCGTTGGCTTGGCAGGTTGAACTTATCCTTTGCTTCTTCTTCCGCTATGCTTAGGTCAGTTATTTGGACTTTGATTTTCATTATGCCGGCTTGGATATGGACCTCGCCTTTTTCGTTGGGTGGGGTGGATACTGTGCCGGTTTGGTTTAGAGAGTGGATGAAGACACGGTCCCCTCGGCGTAGGTTTTCAGGGGGCTTGCGGGTGGGTGTCTCTATTGCCGGGCTAAGTTCCGCTTCCATTTCTCCTAGTTTTTCTTTCATTTGGCGGCGGGCTTCTTCTACCTCCTTGGTTTGGTGCATGGATTTGAGCAAAGCTTCGGCTTCTCGCTTGGCCTCACGTACGGTGTACATAGCGTCTTCCCTGGCTTTGGCCAGGATTTTATCTTTTTGGGCCTGTAATTTTTCTTGGGTCTTTTCCAGGTCTTGGCGAAGGGCTTCGGCTTCTCTCCTGTAGACTGCTGCCCGCTCTTGCTCGATGGCTACCAGTTTTTTGCCGGCTTCTAGGTCTGTTATTACATCCTCGAAGCGGACTTCTTCGGAGCTTAGTACGTCTTTGGCCTGACTGATTATGCTGTCCGGGAGGCCTAGACGGGAGGCAATGGCAAAGGCATTACTTTTCCCAGGTACGCCTATCAGCAGGCGATAGGTAGGTCGTAGGGTTTCTACATCGAATTCACAACTGGCGTTTTCCGCACCGGGGGTGGAAAGGGCATAGAGCTTGAGCTCTGAGTAGTGGGTGGTGATTACCGTACGGGTGCCTCTTGCCTGGAGATGTTGTAGAATTGCTATCGCCAGGGCAGCCCCCTCTGTAGGGTCGGTGCCTGCTCCCAATTCGTCCAGTAGCACCAAGGATTGTCCCTCAATCTGGCCCAATATCCCTACGATATTACTCATATGAGACGAGAAAGTCGAAAGACTCTGCTCGATACTTTGCTCATCCCCTATATCCGCAAAAACCTCATCGAAAATGGCAAGCTCCGAGCCTTCCCCCGTAGGTATATGAAGGCCGGATTGCCCCATACAGGTGAGAAGGCCGATAGTCTTTAAGGTTACAGTTTTGCCTCCTGTATTGGGGCCGGTTATGAGGAGCATGGAGAACTCGCCTCCCAGCCATATATCTGTTGGTACAACAGTGTCAGGCTTGAGAAGGGGGTGGCGGCCCTTTCTAATATTTACATATCCTCGCTGGTTAAACTCCGGCGGGTAGGCCTCTTGGGCTAGAGACAGCTCCCCTTTGGCAAATACAAAATCCAGGTAGGTCAGATTGTCTATGCTGGCGTTTAGGATATCCGCCTCGTCGGCTACCATGCCGCTGAGTTTAAGAAGAATCCGTTCCTCTTCTCGTTTTTCTTCGAAGTGGAGTTCCCGGATTTTATTGTTTGTCTCAATTACCGCAAGGGGCTCCATAAAAACCGTGGCTCCGGTGGAGGATTGGTCATGAACCATACCAGGGAAATTGCCCCGTTGATTGGCGCGGACCGGCACGCAAAACCTGTCGCCACGTAGGGTGACTATGGAATCCTGGAGCATATCTTTGTAGGCCCCGCTACGGATTATGCCTTGGAGCTGGTCTCGGACTTTTGAATGGGCTTGATGAATATTGCGGCGGATATCACGGAGCTTTGGTGAAGCATTATCGGAGAGCTCTGTACCCTTGATGCAGCGGGCAAGTTCAGCTTCCAGTTCCGGGGCGGTGAGAATTCCATCAAAGTATGGAGTCAGGGGGGTGTCCTCGGCGTTTTTTTCTCCTCGTCCATAGGTCATGGCTTTACCGCATACATATAAAAAATCCCCTACACCCAGCAGGTCCTCTATATAGAGCATTCCTCCTGAGAGTGCGCGGGTTATATGAGCGCGGATATCTTTGATGCCCCCCAGAGGGAGACTGCCTTTTCGGAGGATATAGCCTGTTGCAGCGGTGGTTTCATCCTGGGCTCGTTTTATTTCCACAAGGTCAGTCATGGGGGTAAGGGCAGAGGCGCGAGCCTTGCCCATTGGGGAGATGGCCCGGGATGTTAGCATTTCTATTATTTTTGGATATTCTAGGGTTGCTAGGGCTTTTGTGTTCATATCTGCCTCCTAAACATCAGCTTCGTCATCCCGGCCTCGAGCCGGGATCCCCTAATACTTGTCGCAATGCTGGGGGGACCCTGGGACAAGTCCGGGGTGACGAATGCTGTGTTGCTTCTTGACGAGTGCGTCACTTGCCTATATTGTAGCAAAACAAAGCTGTTTTGCAATTTATACATTGCTATAATCAACTTTACTGATTAATGCCTCCCCACGCCGCCGGCGGGGAAGGCACTATAGCAATTTCAATCCAAAATGCGGGATTAAAATTGCTATGGCTTCGGAAAGCGTTTCAATTGAGAACGATACAAACCGTCGTTCTCAATTGAAATCGCTATACCTATACATAATTGGGGGGATTGCCATGCTACGCCAGAATAAATCCTTAATCGCAAAGGCAGTGATATTCTTACTGATTTTGGTGGTTGGCATTGGGTTTCTCTTAAGAGGCCGGGAAAGTGACCCCCCTGAATATGAACAAGCCGAGGAAACGCCTGAGCCGACCCCGATTGAAATCGAAGAAGATTTCGAATATCCACCTCGTAGGGAGCCCATTGTCTCCCCAGCGGGGCCCTTTGTATGCAATTGCCCTCCCGAAAATCCTGGTTTACTGCAGTATCTGACTCCACTTAGGCGCAGTCAGGATACTGTTCAACTTGCGGCCTTTCATATGACTGACCATAGTAACGTGACCTTTCTATTGGAAACCGATGGTACATTATGGGCATGGGGTAATAGCCATGAAGGCGGGATGGGGGACGGGACTTTGATGCCTCGTTCGGCACCGGTAAAGATTTTGGACTCTGTTATTTATATTTCCCCAGATGGGCGTTATGCAATCCGTGAAGACAATAGTTTATGGGGTTGGGGTTTTGTATCGGATTTGACTCAGGTTGTTGCTTGGCCTCATCATGTAAGGCCCGTTACCCCTCAGTGGCTGATGGATGATGTACACGCTATCTCTCCGGATGCGAATAGAGATTTTGTTATCCGCACAGATGGTAGTCTGTGGGCACTTAACGAAGACAGGCGTATGAGTACATCCTGGGGTATACGTCAGGTGCCTGATGCAGAGGATGCAGCATATATCATGAGCTCTGTTATTGATATACACCATACGGAGCAGTTTACCATTGCGCTCCAGTGCAATGGACGCGCATGGACAATCAGAAGGGATGAATCCTCACATTTGATGGATGAGGTTGCGGCTATATATATCCCTCATCTTCATGGGGATATCAATCATGGTGGGAATATATTTTTATTGCAAACTGATGGTAGCCTATGGAGTGCAAGGCTTTCGTTGGGCACTTCCCCCCATACGATACAACACATCATTGACAATGTTGCCACGGTTTATAGGCATAACGGAGCAGAGTTTATTTTGCTTAATGACGGAAGTTTATGGGCAATGGGCCGCAATACCTCTGGCAGGTTGGGGGATGGCACCAGGGATTTCCGCCATGAGCCTGTGCATATTATGGACAATGTTACCCATGTACAATCCACATGGGGTGACAGTACCTTTGCCATTACGACAGACGGACAGCTATGGGCATGGGGAGCAAACACCAACGGCCAGTTGGGGGACGGTACCTTCTTTGATCGGTTGTATCCCACACCGGTAGCATACGAGATTACAGCTATATACTCCGATTGGGCTGTTAATTATGCAATCTGTGTCGAAGGTAACCTGTTGGCTTGGAGCAATATGGATAGATTTATTTCCGTCCCTTCCCATGTGAAAAGCAATGTAGCTCGGTTTTATCAAATAGGGAACAGGAGCTATGTCATGGATACAAACGGTGACCTATGGCTTTGGGAAAATATCTGGGACTGGGCTTCTCATTATGGGTCGGAGTTTGTGCATATCCTTGATTCTGTTGATGAACTTTATGTTTCACAATCTGTATCATATGCCATCCAAACAGACGGCCAGCTTTGGGCTTGGGGCAGTAACTGGGAGGGGCAGGTTGGTGACGGAACCTTTACTCATCGTTCAAGACCGGTAAATATCAGTTACGCATTTTCATATTTTATAGGTTTTGAGCCACAGTCTCTGGGTTATACAACTGTGGTAGCTACAGATATCCCAGCCCCATCGGTTCCTTTTATCTTTACAAGCGGAGATTCTACGTTTTATGTGGATGACAGCAATCAACTATGGTCTTGGGGTGCAAATTGGGATGGTCAGCTTGGGCATAGTATTCCCCCGGAGTTTGAATGGGGCCCTTCTCCTCTAGGCTTTGTTATGGATAATGTGGTCTATGTGAGTTCTGATGGGCGAAACACATATGCCATTGGAGCTGATGACGGCCTTTGGGCCTGGGGCCATGACCATGGGCCAACGCCAGTGAGGATGATAGGTAGGATTTCGTCATTATATTCGGATTTTGAGGATTACTTTGCCCTTGGTACTGATGGTGTGCTGTGGACGTGGCCGCGGTTTTCTTCTACTCCCGTGGGATTTATGGAGGGGGTGCGGTCATTCCATATGCATAACCGGGTTTTCTTTGTTATAAAAGAAGATTATAGTCTATGGTCTTGGGGATTAAACCCTATGGGTGTATTGGGTGACGGCTCCCTTGAGACAGTGGCAGGCGGGTCTACATGGCATATGCTGTGGGAGGATGATGAATCTGGACCGACACAAATCTTGGAGAATGTTGCGGCCTTTCACATAGACGGGGGCAGTGCTTTCGCTATCCAAACAAACGGTAATCTATGGGCCTGGGGTGATAATAGCCATGGCCAGCTTGGAGACGGTACCAGGATAGCTCGCAACACCCCTGTGCATATTATGGATGGGGTAGAATCTGTTATCCCTGGTGGCCTTACGACTTTTGCTATCCGGGTAGACGGGGGGCTATGGGCTTGGGGATTAAATGCCTCTGGTCAGTTTGGGAATCGGATACAAATAAGTCAGCTATTACCGGTACGTGTTATGGATGCCCCTGGGGAAGTTTTTGTGGTAGGGGGTACTGTTTTTGCTATTGATGAAGATGATAGCTTGCGGGTTTGGGGAGGGAGATATGGCTCAACCCCAATCACACAGCATAGAGATGTTGCATTTGTTTCTATGGATGCACAGGGGGATTTATTTATACTTCAAACCGACGGTAATCTATGGGTGTTTAGAGAGGGCGGGACACAGGAGATTATTATGGGTGATGTAGCGGCCTTCTTTATTCATTGGTCATCATTTTTTGCCATTACAAACGGGGGAGAGGTATGGAGCTGGGATAGAGGCTGGAACCAGCTCACAGACTGGGATGATGCGGTTTTGGTATTTGAGGGGTAGGAGGCATACATGGGGAAGAACTTTAGCGGTACGATGAAGCTTTCCGCTTTTTTCATACGGCGGGAGCGGGTTGTTTTTGGGATATGGCTGGTCGTATTGTTGGTGCTGGCCTGGGCGGTTGCTCTGGTTTTCGAGAACCAGATGACCTTTGAAGAATTGCAGGCTCTGCTGATTTTGCGGACTAATCCTGCTCAAGTAGCCCTCCAGGGGCCGATATACAGCGTGGGAGGCGTTCTCCAGCCAGGGCCAATGTTTGCCGCGGAGATGCACCTTTTTACTATGGTTGCCATTGCAATCATGAATATTTTTATGATAAACCGCCTTACCCGCAGCGATGAGGAAAAGGGCCGATACGAAGTCATACGGTCCTTGCCCATAGGACGGATTGCCGGACTTAATGCCGCAATAATTACGGCGTTTTTGGCAAATTCAGTAGTGGCTTTTGGTCATGGTCTGTTACTTGGAGCCATTGGAATAACGGGTATAGACTTTGCTGGGGCTTTTGCATATGGCGTTAGCCTTGGGGTTATCGGGTATTTTTTTGGGGTTCTTACCGCGCTTTTTGCACAGCTGTTCCCGTCATCTCGGGGGACCACCGGATATGCATTTGGCTTTCTTATCATTGCGTTTATGATTAGAGCCGTAGGTGATCCAACCAGTGAAGCTCTTGCCATGGCTTCACCCTTTGGGCTTCTTATGCGGGCACAGGTTTTTGTGGGGAATTATTGGTGGCCGGTTTTGATTATAATAGGGCTGAGCTTGGGTATCTGCGTTCTGGCATATGTACTGGATTCCCGACGGGATATGGATCAGGGATATATCCCACAAAGACAGGGCCCGGCAGAGGCATCGCCCTCTATGCTCTCCCCTTTAGGATTTACATGGCGTTTGGCTCGCAGTGCCTTTACTGCATGGGCAGTGGGGATGCTTGCCTTGGGCGCGGCCCTTGGCAGCTTAATGGGGGAGGCAGAAAGCTTTGCCGCAGATAACGAAATTTTTGTGGCAATGATGCCGGCTTCACCGGATTTTACTATCACTCAGCTCTTTGTAATGCTCCTTAATGTGTTGCTTGCGATAGTTTGTATCGCTCCGGTGATAAGCTTATGCCTAAAGCAATATTCCGAGGAGCGGGGGCATAGGGCTGAATATGTATTGGGCACTGCTGTTTCACGTACAAAATATATGCTGTCATATGTTGCGGTGGGGTTTGGGGCTAGCTTGGTTATGCCCTTTGCTACGGCCTTTGGGTTGTGGTTGGTAGGGGCTTTTACCATGGCGGAGCCTATTGCCTTTGGGACAATGCTTTGGGCCATTATGGTTTATGTTCCGGCACTTTGGGTAATCCTTGGGCTTTGTTTCTTTATTATTGGTGTTGCGCCTAAGCTCATAGCGATTTGCTGGGGGTATTTTGGGTATGCTTTTATTGTAGGGTTCTTTGGGGATTTATTAAGCTTGCCATCATGGGCTATGCGGATTTCCCCCATTGGATTTGTGCCCATGGTGCCTTTGGATGAAGTACGTGTTTTAACGATGATGGGATTGGTGGCAGCGGCAGTTGTATTAACCGCCTTGGGTATATTTTTCTATCGAGAAAGAGACTTGGTGTAATTGACCTCTTCCGATAGTGCTCCCGTCATGGGACAAAGGGAGCGGCTTTACCAAAAGTGACAAAACGACAGGAGGCAATACATGGACGAGAACAATAGTAAACCCAAAACTTTAATCACCTTGCTGACGATTGCCATTATTGTGCTTCTAATTATTGTGTTTCGTATCAACCGGCGGCTATCTCATTTAGAGGCAAATATTAGCAATATGAACAATAATTTCTTCAACGCAATACATGATGTGCGTATGATTCAGACTCATATTTGGGATTTGTCTAACCGTATTGATGCCCTTGCCGATGACATCACCCAGTCCACAATGTTGAGCTTTGACCATCAATTACAGGTTCAAAGCTATGATGCTGATACCGCTACTGCCGAGGTGCTAGTATCCTTTAATCTGCGGGAGTTTACCCCCGGAGACATGATAATCATTTCCGCCAGAGGCTCGGATGGTCAGATTATTAGTGAGGAGGCGTCGGCCTCCCAGGATGGGCGGTTTTCCACTGTTATGAATCTCCCACTCCGTGATAATTTCGCATTGACATTTGCCACCCATGGTTCAACAGTAATCACAGAGGGGATAGGGCATATTGATTTGCAGGATATGCTTAGTGGGCGCTTTGCGTTCTTTACCAACCAAGGAACATCCAGCGGGACCAATCAGCCAACCAGGGTCACTCTTTGGCCCCAATTTACCAATAATACGCAAGGCGACCCGGCTCTTGAGGTGCAGGAGCTTGTACTTACCTTAGAGACAGAGGACGAAGTAATAAAAACCTGGGATTTGATATCCTACTGGCATGAGGTTTCCAGATTGGAGTCCGAGGGTCTGGCCTTTACAGTGACAGCAGGTGGGGATATAAGTCCTGATTCCCAAAACGTAATAACCAGGCTACGTATAACCGATAATCTGGGAATAGAGTATGAGCAGGTTGATTTTCTTTTCCTGCCATATTGGAATGTTCATGAAGCTTGGGCAGTGGCGGGAGACCCAACCCCTCAACCATCCTTCCAGTTTGGAGGGGATTGGGAAAGAATGGGGCGTGTGCTGATTGTTGAATAAAAATAAAAAGGGCTGTCACATTTATAATGCCGCAATCTCAAGGCTCGTCATCCCGGATTTAATCCGGGACCCCATAACCATTGTCGAAAGACAGGGGGACCCCGGGTCAAGCCCAGGGTGACGGGCTTTTAATTACATCTTAACGAGACAGCCCTTTTGGAGGAACAACTAAAAATGAGGAGGTACACATGAAAAAAAAGCTGACAGGTATTTTTATTGCGTCGATTTTACTATCATTGACTATTTCAGCTCCAATGGTAGAGCTTGGTGCTTCACAGCCAAATAACACGGTCCCCATATACCTGAATAATCAACGGGTAGAGTTCACAGGTCAGGAACCGGTACTGATAAATGGACGTGTGCTTGTACCCTTGGAGCTGCTCGAGATGATGGGGTACAGTATCAATTTGCTTTTTTATGACGATGATGCCGCCATAGAACTGTTTGAAATGATGGGACTTGATACTGGGTGGCTGTATGATAATGAGTTTGCTATTTGGATATATCACGATTGGACCAATCTCATCATCTTTGTGGGGGAACAATTTATGGTAGTCGATAATTTCCCTATCTACCCAGATATCCCACATCAAATAGTAGGCGGGGAATTGATGCTACCTTTGCGGGCCATTATGGAGGCATTTATTTGGGGAGGAAATCCCCCTCATCCCTCTAACATTGAGGAGGTGAGAGCGTTGATGCTTGCTGCTGGGGAGGGTATGCCATGGTGGGACCCGGAAAGCAGGTCAGTTCATGTCTGGTCATTTATCCATCACCATAATCCGTGGACAACTAATGTATGGGAGCCCCATGTTATCATCGGTGACCCAAACGAGACATTGGAATCAATACAAGAGCGTTTCCCGACAAGGTCACCGGAGGTAGGCAGACCGCCCCAGTATGGAGGTCATCTCTATGTGGGCCTTCCTTCGGATACCCCCCCTTCCGGTTCCCTCAATGCTATTTTTTCTAATTTATCACTGGATATGAGCTTAATGCAGTGGTTTGGTGGGAGCACAAGCGTGTTTAGCCGGACAGCTTACCATACAATGGGGCAATCTGGTATTGTCACATGGGATTACTGTTTAGAGGGCCGCTCTTTGCATCTTGTTCAGAGGGCTGATGTGTACTGGCATGATGGGCATCCACTAACTCTGAGCGACCTGGTTTTTGCCCATGAAATGATTGCCCATCCTGACTATCTTGACGCAGGGGGTGTCCGCTGGAATACCGCACAGCAAAACATTGTGGGTGCGTGGGAGTATCACCGCGGCGAGGCTGACTATATATCCGGCCTGGTGCTGTCCGAGGATGAGCGTGAGCTTACCATTTATTTTATTGACTTCCCTCCGTCGATACTGCACTTCGGATTTTTTTCCTCGCCATACCCCAGGCATATCTTCCAAGATGTGCCTCTTCATGAGCAGCCCTGGCATTATCATTCCACGACACGCCCAATAGGGTGGGGGCCTTTTATAGTGGAAAGGGATGCTCCTTGGGATGGTTTATACCTTGTAGCCAATGAAAATTATTGGCGGGGCAGGCCATACTTGGACTCTGTAGAGGTATTGGTTCTCCCTTGGTCCCTTATACTGGATTTTATGCAGGAAGGGCTTCTTGATATCTCAACCATGGGAACATGGGGCTATACCGTAATGCCTGAGCCGGACAATTTTCACTATCTGGGGATGGTGGATAATTTCTTTGGTACCATAAACTTTAACCTAGGTTATTTTGACGAAGAAACTAGCCGGGTTGTGCCTTTTGAGAATCCACGGATGGGCGACCCTCGTTTGCGCCGGGCTATGGCTTTTGCCATTAATGAATCTGTGATTACCTCTGAGCTGTATTCCGGACTAAGGGTGCCGGCCACATCTATATTACCTCCCCTTCACAGGGAGTTTCATATCCCAGATTTCATTGGTTTTGATTATGACCCGGTTCGAGCAAAGGCCTATCTGGACGAAGCAGGTTTTTTGGTGGGCCCAGACGGATGGCGGACAGACCCAGAAGGCAATGAGTTTATCATCCATTTGGTTACCAACAATACCCATGATTTGCATTTTATATCGGAGCACTATGCAGATTCTTGGAAGGCTGTAGGCTTGCAAGTATATATAGAAAGACAGGATTTCTTTGAAATGCAGCAGGAGCTTATCCATGGCACAGGAGAACGAGACTTTGATGTTGCGGTACTTTTCTGGGGAGCGGGACTGGACCCCAACCCAAATTCATTTTGGGGCCACGCCTTGTTCAATATCCCTCGATTTATGAACGATGAATTCCAGCAGGTACTGGATGGCTTTAATTCACCCCAGGCCTGGGACTTGGATTGGTTACGGAATCATTTCCATGAATGGCAGCGGCTTTTTTATGAATACGCCCCGGCCTTCCCCGCCAATTGGCGGATAAATCTTACCGCTGTCAATAATCGGGTAATGGGTCATGATGTTTCCGGTACAAATGAAGACTGGGGTCTTCACCGGATATGGGTCACCGGAGATGAGGCGTATATATGGTAAGCTTAATAGCAACAGCTGCTTTCGGCTTGGAATCCATTGTTAAATGGGAAGTGGCCAACTTAGGGTTCAAGGACGTAAAATGCCTGGATAATCGGGTGGAATTCTCCCCAGGTGAAGGCATCCCGGAAGCAATTGTAAAGGCTAACTTATGGCTGAGAAGTGCCGATAGATTGCTGATAAAGCTGGGAGAATTCCCCGCAACTACCTTCGACGGCCTGTTCGAGGCGGTCAAAGCACTGCCTTGGGAAGACTGGATTCCTGTAGATGGTAAGTTTACCGTAATGGGGAAATCTGTACAGTCTGGGCTGTTTTCTACCCCGGATGTACAGGCAATTACCAAAAAAGCCGTTGTGGAAAAATTAAAGCAAAAATACAAGGTTAGTTGGTTTAAGGAAACCGGTGCCGAGTACACCATTCGTGTCTCCTTGCATAAAGATATCGCAATACTGACTTTGGATACCACCGGGGTAGGTCAGGGCCTACACAAACGGGGATACCGGGCTCAGGCAGGAGAAGCTCCCATGAAGGAAACCATGGCGGCAGCTCTCATCGACATTGCCCGTTACAGGGCCAACCAGGTTTTCCTTGACCCATGCTGCGGTTCAGGAACTTTGCCAATAGAGGCTGCAATGCGGGCAAGAAATATTGCCCCGGGCATTGCAAGAACCTTCGCAAGCGAAGCTTGGCCTACTGTGCCAAAGAAATATTGGAAAGAAGCTCGCCAAGAAGCATATGCCGCTATAAGGGTGGATACGCAGCCCGAAATTTATGCCTCAGATATCGACCCTGAGGTGGTAGAGTTGGCAAAGGCCAATGCAGAACTGGCGGGAGTGGATGACTGCATACGATTCGAAGTACGCCCCGCAAACGAAATCATACTCCCGGCGGAAAAAGGTGTAGCTATAATCAATCCGCCCTACGGGGAAAGGCTTGGCCAAATCAAGGAGGTAGAACGCCTATACAGAGACTTAGGCCGCCTTTTTAACCCCACTGGGTGGAGCGTATACGTACTAACCCCCGACGAGTTCTTCGAAACCGCATATAAGAAAAAAGCCCGCGCCAAACGCAAGCTATTTAATGGGATGATTAAGACGGATTATTATCAGTATTTTTAGAGGAAGAAAGGGGTAACAGCACAAAACACGTGCTGCTACCTCTTTTTTTATGATTATCCAGTGTAGTACATATCACCTAACCCAAAACGTAAACCGTAACTTCCCTCAACTCCCTATCCCAGAAAGTAAAGGCATCAAAGTTTTCGATAACAAAGCGGAGAGGCACTAGTACACGATTATTGCGCAATATGGGTGTACCCATCTCATCGGGCAGCGGCTCACCTACAGGCAAGCGAAGCACCGTATCATTGTAGTAGATATACGCCGTGCGGCTTGACCTGTCCCAGCGGGGGGTTGCGCCTAGGGCTTCTGATACCAAGCGTATGGGTACCATGGTGCGGTTCCCAGTGATAAAGGGGGCTGCGTCGCTTGTTTGTGGGGCACCGCGATAATAGTAGCGGTATTGGTTGATGGTTAGGCGCAACAGGGGTGTCGGTAATTCGTAAACAAATGCGCCGATAATCCCTGAGCCTGCAAGCTCAAAATAGAAATAGTTGCGGTCTGCTGAAAACCTGCCAGGGATAATAGTGTAATCCCCGGTATCCGGGTCAATTGCAAAGCCCCTAAACATCAGCAGTTGTATATCGCTTAGGTCTAGGTCGCCTACATACACACTGATAATTGTACGAATCTCGTCGGCGGCTACTGTTATGCTGTGCATCTCTTCCAGCAGGAACATGGCGTTGAGCTCATCAATCTCAATCATTGCAGATACAAAATCCTCCGACAGGTCGATATCAATGTTTATCAGCACGATATCGGCAACTGCATCTGGGTCGTATGGTGACGCACTAAATCTTGAAGGGCCAGCTACGGGCGTGGGGGATGGTGTGGGCGTGGGTGTGGCTGAGGAGCTGGTTGAAGAGCGTCCTGGGCCTCTGATTATGGCCATTATTTCATCCCGTTGGTCTAGGCAGTGGAGGCTGTGGCGGGAGGTAAAATCATAGAAAAAAGGATTAGTGCTATTTGGACTGGTTGGCGTAATTGAAACAATGTGCGTTTCTCCTGAGTTAACAGTATCGGCAAAAAAGACAACTCGTAATTCATCTCCAACTCGCATATTCCCCTTTAGCACCTCAACTACTGTTACGTAATAGATGTCAGTTGCCTGTATATCTGATTGCAGTCCCTGGCTCGATAAACGCCTTGGTTCATCTATTTCAATAACGAGTACATACGGTGAACCATTGATTATGTCCGCCAAGTTGTCAGAGGTAATAAACACACGATTAATTGTCGCAAAAGGGTTTCGAGGCAATGAACGGACATACGAAATAACATGCTCCCGTGCAAGCCCAATGCTGTTAAAATCCAAATATGAGTGTATCGTCAGTGGCTCATTGTGCATTGTGCTTCTTGATGGGTTATTTAAGTCAAGAATAAGGTCTTCTATAAACATAAATCCATCATAATGAAAGCTGGCATAAATATTAACAAGTTTTATTAATGCCAGTAAATATTCCGTGTCCGTAGTAAATTGAAACTCGGGAGCCGCAAAACTACGGCTCATCTCATTGTAGACAACATACACAAATATAGTGTCTGCTGCACTGCCATATATATGGTCATGGACAATAAACTCATACTCAGTGGCACCTTGCCCAAAAGGCCTGCGGGCAACAAACTCTGCAACTACCACATCAGTGGCCACCTCTATCACACATTCAAATGTTGCATGGATGCCCATACCCGAGGTTATAACTCTTATGTCATCACCAGATTCACCTACTGTTGTTTCACTACGCAGACTTACAGCTTCGTTGTGTGAGTTTATCGCTTCCTGGCGTGAACTTGCAGTATGCATGTGTTCGCTGTGTAAGTTATGTGAGTTATATGCGGTAAAAAGTAAAATACCTATAAGCAGTATGCCTGAGATTGCCAGCAAATGTTTCTTATTCATAGTTACCGCTCCCTTCGTCAATCAAATAAATATCTGTCTCCATGAATGGATTAACTTGTCGTCTGAATCGATATGCTTGCCTTAAGTGTTCTAGCTCGGCTGGGCGTAGAATTTCACTTGGGCTCGAAAGAAATTGAATGTTCCCCCTCATAATGTCATTAGAACCAGGGGAATGTCCAAAATACCCAAGTGCGTGACCTAGCTCATGTATGGCTGCCATCGTAGCAAAACGAACATTACGGTAATTGCGCGTATCCCAGCTTCCACTGTTTGAAAATACGGCTATTTCCACCGCATTGTCTCCGACATTAAGCAATCTGCGCACATTGCGATTAACACCTCCTGCGCGGAGTGTACCCGCATTACCCTCTTCTACCATAGGATGAATTCTAAAAAAACCATACCGTTGGGCAGTTGGAGAAAAATCAGTACCTCTATTTATCTCTCTTGCAATCTCATACCTATCGCCACCAAGTGCCCTGATATTAGCAACATTCAAGTCGGCTACAGGGTTAAATGTTACACCCAAATCACGTGACCAAATATTCTGGGCACGATTCATACTTGTTATGAAATCAAACCCAGCAGGGGGGGTGCCAAGTGTCTCGCGCCGGATATTTATTACCCTGTCCCAAATCCCAAACCATGTTTCGTGCCACTCATTAGAGTCGATATGCCAAATGCCTTCTATCCACCATAATTGCTGATTACCACTAATACTCCGCGTTGAGAGCGTTACGATGGCAGACTCGCCATCAATATACAAAGTGTCCTGTGAGATACTGCGGATTCTATATGTGCCGTTAGGCTGTGGCATTAGCAGCCAACTTTGCCTAGGGTCGTAGTCTCTCCCAACTCCGGAAATTCTTGGCTGATGAGTCAGAGCCCTCACGGATTCTGTGAGATATTCCCCTGTTGTCTCATTTCTGATAGCAAAAACATTACCTTCTCTATGGACAAAATTCCATATAGGGTAATTTGCAGTATGTCTGGCAGCATACCGTATAGCCCTTGCCTGCATGTGGCTGACATCAACATATCCCCGACGGTTTAAACTCTCAATTACCCTTTGTCCTCTTATTGTCGTTATAATAGGTGCTTGCACTATGCGAAGCTCCCGAGAGGGTAGGTTCCCTGACCTTACGGTAACTGTTGCTTCACGGGGAATGCCGGTGTCGTTTGACTGTGTAACGCTAATCCTAAGCGTAGTTCCCGGTTCTCCTGAACCCACTACTTCCAGCCAGGCCCCCGTACCAGTGGTTTGACTCACAGACCAGCTCTGACTCGCATTGACAATTGACATGGTTGTCCCTTGTCCCCCTGTGACTCTCCATTCCGACTCATTCCATGGAGCCGCATTGGCTGGGCTAAAGGATAGGAATGGTGCTGGGGTTGGCGTTGGTCCGCTGGGGGGTGGAGTCGATGTTGACCCGCCTGGGGGCGGTGTGGATGTTGACCCACCACCGGGTGGCGGTGTGGCCGTGGACCCGCCAGGTGGCGGTGATGACGTCGGATTTGACCCACCTCCGCCCGGCGTTCTAAATGTTTGTGCTGCACTAGTTATAGACCCTGTACCACCTTCGATTCTTATTATCGCGCGGGCATGATACAAGTGACCACTGGTCACAGTTACTCTCATACCGAAGGGATTAATACTGCTATTCACCAAATATTCATCAAAATCTGTTGGACTGTCATCTCTGCGTAGCCAAAACCCTCGACGCCTTATTGTTGCACCGCCTATGTTAAATATTTCGCCTGTTAAATCAACGGATGTATTGGTTATATTGCTTATTGTCAATGTAACAGTGGGTGAGCTTGCCGGCATTATTGTCTCGTATGCCGGAAGAACAGTACCAAACTCAAGCCAATGGCCGTCAATATGTGCTCCTGTTACAGGCAAGTCATAAACTGATACTGTGGGCTCTTCATCATCTTCCCACCATATGGCATAACCTGGCTCGAATAACATATCACTCTCCGAGTCATAATACAATCCCAACAATGGGATGTAATACATGCCTCGGTCATCATCAAACCATATGCCCTGTGCCAACTCTCGAGTGATTCCCGTTGGTAAAAATGTTTCGTATTCTTCCCATGAGTCATCTTCCTGCCATGGCTCATAGCCATAGGGTACTTCGCTGTCGCTATTTGCTGCAAATGTGTTGGTTACTGACAACAATAGTACAATAACCATCAAAATGCTCAATAGCCTTTTTCCTTTGTTCTTCATTTTCATCCTCCTTTGGATACGCTACAACGTATTTATGAACGCCTGCTAAGCCCCCCCCGGCCCTTCGGGCCTTACATCAATCTGCCCAATGGACCCACCTCTCTCATAGCTGACTACAAAAAAAGCCGCCGGATACTAAGGTAGTATCCAAACGGCTACATGTTTAAGTCATAGGACATATTGTTATAATGGGCATATGTACCCTGGTCGTCTGTTTTGCAGACATATCCCACCGTCATTGTCCTGCTCCTTTCCTTTGAAAGTAAAAGCCAACGACAAGAAAAAAGCGCGGAGGGAGAGTTGCTTATCACAACATCACCGCTTCCGCGCTGTATTTACATAGTAAACATACAACTAACGGTTAACATAACCAACCTGCCGCTCACTAACACAACAATATAAACTAAACCGTAATACGAAATACCTCGTATTGAAGGTGATGATTTTATATTGTATACTTCGTAAGCTGCGGTGGCGGGTGTATGCCCGTGTTCGGAGGCGATGCCTGAACATCCCTTCGTGCGCCATGGAGAGGTCGAAAACTCCATGGTTCCGCAGTTTTCCTATTCAATTGTTATCAGCAGCGTGTGGATTATTTCTTGCCACTGGCTTCTGATAGGATTTTATAAAACATTTTGGAATTTTGCAACCTTTATTTTTTGAACCTCTTCCGAAATTTCTTCTGTAACAAAACCGCAACCTCCTTACATATAAATTAAACCTCTGTTTTTATATATCTTTGCCTATCCCCGGGTGCTATATTGAATTTGTATCAGCATAAGTAGAAGGCTATAGCGATTTCAATCCCGCATTGTGGATTGAAATTACTATAATGGAGAATATAAATTAAGAGGCGATAATTATGAGAAACAGCAGAAAAACAATAAACCGAGTATTGGCAATTGCTATGGCCTTTGTCATGTTTTCCTTTGCATATATGCCGCTGATGGCACAGGCTAGTGAATATAATTCTGATGGGTATTATCCGCAGGATATTGTCTATGATGTCCAAGATGAGTCATATGATTATGAGTCAGAGATACCAGAAGACGAATATGAAGACGAATATGATGAAGACGAAGAACAGGAAGAGGAATACGAAGACCTGGAACTGGGGGAAGTTTTTTATGCTGAGATAGATCCTTCAGGTATATATTTTGTATCAGATTGGGCCGAATTGGCCATGACGGTAGCGTTTCTTCCTGGGGACGGAGTACCCGTCGAAATCGTTTTGATGAATGACATGGATGCGGGAACGGCCATTGTCATCGGTGCCGGTCAGAGTATTACTTTAACTGGGGGTACGATAACCCAAAATATCACCAACCAGCGGCATTTTATTGTCAATAACGGCGGAACTTTATGTTTAATTGATGTGAATCTCAGTGGCAGCAATCCGATTAATACAACAGCGCACGGTGGGGTAACCGTTAATGCCGGTGGGCACCTGATAATGAGCTATGGCAGTGTAATAGAAAATAACCGTCAAACAAACGGTGGCGGTGTTCTTGTTAATGGCAGCCAGGCCATGCTTACCTTGCAAGGGGGCACAATCCGGGATAACGTATCCACTACTGCAACGGGCTTCAACGGCGGAGCAGGGGTGCGGGTGCAAGCCGGTGGTAGTATTAATATCACCAGCGGAAGTATATATGGCAATAACTCGGCCCGACATGGGGGCGGTGTTGTGGTTACCGGTGGTAGCTTTTTTATGAGTGGAGGTACGATATCTGATAATTTTGGTACCCATGGTGGTGGGGTAGGTATTTTTGATTCCACTGTTTTTACTATGACCGGCGGATTTATAGACAATAATACTGCCGATTCCCTGGGTGGCGGTGTAAATATTGAAACAGATGCAATCTTTGTGATGAGTGGGGACAGTACTATTCATTCCAATGTAGTTGTAGCGGGCAGTGCCGCTCAAGGCGGCGGCGGTGTGTTTATACAAACCGGTGGGTCTTTCTATATGTACGGCGGATATATCTTTGAAAATACCGCCAATCATACAGGAGGTGTCCGGCTCCATAATGGCACGACTTTTATTATGCATGGTGGAAGTATCCTGTATAATCACGCTATCGCTGGCAACGGAGGCGGAGTAAATCTAATAGTCGGCTCCAATTTTACGATGTATGACGGCCATATCATAAATAATACCGCCTCTGGCAACGGTGGCGGTGTGCATATTGATAGTGGAGCTTCGTTTTCTATGTATGATGGCATGATTTTAGACAATAACGCCAACGGAACAGGGGGCGGCGGGGGAGTATTTATGAACGGTGCCGCCAGTGTGTTTAATATGTCTGGGGGTATGATTAGCGAAAACCGTGCCCTCCGTGGGGGCGGTGTGCGTGTATCTGCGGGTACCATTACTCTTGACAATGGAAATATAGATGATAATATCGCTGATCATATTGGCGGAGGTGTGCTTGTAATAGGTGCCAACAGCGTTTTTACTATGAACGGTGGCTCTGTAAGCTATAACCATGCATACGGCTCTAATGGTGGCGGCGTCAATGTGGAGACGGGTGCATCTTTCACCTTAAACAATGGTGTGATTTATCGCAACAGTGTAGACGGTGCCAATGGCGGTGGAGGTATTGCTGTAATCGGTGCTGCAAGTGCTTTTACCATGAACGGAGGCGCAATCGTCAGCAACCATGCCAATGTAGGCGGTGGATTGCGTGTTAATGGGACTTTCACCATGACTGACGGTATCATCGATGGCAATACCGCCAATATAAATGGCGGCGGTGTATGGGTAAGTACTGCTGCAAGTGGCGGAAGTATAAATATGGCCGGCGGCACTATTTCCAACAACATGGCAACAAGCGGCGATGGCGGCGGTGTTTTCTCCGCAAACGGCAGTAACGCAAGTATTGTGCCCATTACCGCATATGAGAATATTATTGCGGCGGCAGGTTTGTTTACCGGGAATACCGCAGGGGGAGGACAGTTTGCTCTGCCAGTAAATTATTCGGATTTCTCCTTTGGACATTTGCTCAATAACTATCACATAAATTACCGAGGCCCAACCCCCGTTGCAACTGTGATGTTTATTCTTGATGGGGGGAATGTAGGCGGCGATATAGATGATATTGTATATATCGTCAATCTTGGAGAAGAAATCGGCTTAGGCCGTGTGCCTCAGCCGGAGCGTACAAACCACAATTTTCTAGGCTGGAGATACGAAGGCCAGGCACAAGGTACACCAAATCTTACAAGGGAAGATGTAGCAACCATTAGTCTTTCCCAGCATCTTATCTTTACGGCACAGTGGCAGCAGATTATCCAAACTCCTACCCCAACGCCAAACCCGACTATGCCGCCCAGCAGTCCGACTCAAATGCCTTCCCCCAGCACTCCAAGTCCAACCCCGGCTTCTCCTGCGGATTTGCTTAATCATATAGACATACCCAGTCCTGTTTACAATCCTCAGACAGGTATACATCATGCCTATATGATAGGCTTTACAGACGGTACTATACGCCCTAGAGCAACCCTTACAAGGGCAGAAATTGCTACTATGCTGTTCCGGCTTATGCCTGACGAAGTGCGGGCCGCATACTGGCGGCAAGATAATCCTTACTCAGATGTCAGCCAACGTCGCTGGTACAATAATGCCATTTCCACAATCACTAATTTTGGTCTGTTTGAAGGTTTGGCTGATGACAGCTTTATGCCATATCGTCCAGTTACACGGGCAGAGCTGACCACTTTGGTGGTGCGCCTAATGGAGGCAAGTCATTATAGTCTTCCTATGTTTGATGATATAGATGGCCATTGGGCTGGGGATTATATTAACGCAGCAGCCTATTATGGCTGGGTCCAAGGTTACCGTGGAATAGACGGGCCTTTCCTGCCGGACCAGTTAGTAACCAGAGCCGAAGCGGCGACACTGATAAACCACGCCTTTGGTCGCTTACCCCAAAGCCCCGGGGATTTGCTCCCCGGTATGCGTATCTGGATGGACAATGCCAATCCTAGTACTTGGTATTACTTGCATATACAGGAAGCTACAAACTCCCAATTCTATGTAATGAAAGAAGACGGTATCCATAAGACCTGGGTAGGGCTATATACACCAGAGCGGCGTTGGTATTTGCTGGAGCGGGTGGAGTCCCGGCCTGGGGATATATTTGGGTAAAATAAAAAGCAACCACTTATAAGTAGTTGCTTCACAATAGCGGAAGCCAGATTTGAACTGGCGACCCTACGGGTATGAACCGTATGCTCTAGCCAACTGAGCTATTCCGCCTGGTATACAGAATGCAAAAAAATCTTTCCGACGACGAGCAGAATCTGCGAACGCATCTACGCAGATTTTGCGACAGAGGAGGTTAGATTTTTCGCATTTCTGCAAATAATGCCCCGTTAAGGGGCATTATCATGGGCGCAGAAGGACTTGAACCTCCGACATCCTGCTTGTAAGGCAGGCGCTCTCCCAACTGAGCTATGCGCCCGGATTTGTTGCCAGATGTTGCGGTGGATAGATTAAATCATTGTTGTAAGTTTGTCAAGTATATTTTAGTCATATGCCCTATCTGGCCGCAGCTTCCGCAAGGATTCACCTATTTTTTTCTCAACTCCGTTGTCGCTGGGCTTGTAATATACTTTATCTACCAGCTCTTCCGGCAGATACGCCTGATTTACATAGTGCCCTGGATAATCGTGGGCGTATTTGTATCCTTCCCCATGGCCTAAGGTGCCGCCCCTTTTTCCTGGGTCTCGTAGGTGTATGGGTACAGATTTTATGGGAATATTGGCCACATCATCTTGCGCGCTGAAAATTGCGTTGCAGGCTGCGTTGCTCTTTGGGGCACAGGCGATATATGTTACGGCTTGGGATAAAATTATTTGCCCTTCCGGCATCCCGATAAAATCCACAGCCTGGGCCGCTGCCATTGCCACTAACAAGGCATGAGGGTCTGCGTTGCCTACATCTTCTGCTGCGCAAATTACTACCCGGCGGGCTATAAACTTGGGGTCCTCTCCGGCATAGAGCATTCTTGCCAGGTAATAAACCGCCGCGTCTGGGTCAGAGCCTCGCATACTTTTGATAAAGGCAGATATTGTATCATAATGATTATCGCCGTTTTTTTCGTATCGTAGGGCGCGTTTTTGGATACATGCAGCGGCTACTTCCAGGTCTATGGTGATTTTCCCGTCGTGGTCAGACTCTGTAGTAAGTGCCGCGAGCTCCAATGCATTGAGAGCGGTACGGGCGTCGCCACTTGCTTTATCGGCTAAAAAGGCCAGAGCGTCTTCTTCTATATGAAGGGGCAGATGACCAAGGCCTTTTTCCTCATTTGAAAGTGCTCGGCGCAGTAGTGTCTTGATGTCTTCCTCTGTCAGGGGATACAGCTCAAATACCATGGAACGGGAAACAAGAGCCTTGTTGACTTCGAAGTAGGGATTTTCTGTTGTTGCTCCTACTAAAATCAATGTCCCATCTTCTACATATGGCAGCAACGCGTCCTGTTGCAGCTTATTAAACCGGTGGATTTCATCTACAAACAAAATTGTGCGGTTGCTGTACAGGGCCAAATTGGATTTTGCGTCCTCTATTGCTCGTTGAATATCCTTGATGCCTGCGGCAGTTGCGTTTATCTGCATGAAACTTGATTTTGTGGAGTTGGCGATAATACGAGCAAGGGTGGTCTTACCAGTGCCCGGAGGACCGTACAGTACAAGTGAGCTCAACCTGTCCGCTATAATTGCCCGGTACAGCAAGGTATTTTTTCCGATTATATGAGCTTGCCCCACCCACTCATCCAAGGAGGCAGGGCGCATCCTGGCGGCTAAGGGGGCTTCTTTTTTGAGAACTGTGGAGCGATTATTTTCAAAAATATCCATTATTGATTCCTCTCGACTATGTTTATGATATAATACCCCAAAATTTACCCAAATTTCCACTAAGGAGGACAATCAATGAACACACAGCAATTGATGGATCAGGCTCTGGCTTTGGCTGGCCTAACAGAAATGCCCCAGGACTGCGGTATTTGCGTCGAGGGTAACAACATCAAAAAGGTACTGATGGGTGTGGACATGGACACCGCCGAGCTAATGCTTGCAAAGGAACTGGGATATGACCTCGTCGTAACCCACCACCCCAGAAACACAAACATTGACATGCTAAAAGTAATGGATAGGCATATCCTTAAGCTGGAGGAGTTGGGTGTGCCTCGCAACAAGTCCCAAAAACTCCTGGGAGAACGCAAGGACGAGCTAAGCTATGGCCAGCATGTCTCTAACTCCCGTCGGAGCGTAAGTGCCGCGAAACTATTAAACATGCCCTTTATGAGCCTTCATACCCCGGCGGATATCATAAGTGAGAGGGTTGTACAGGAATTTCTGGATAAAAAGTTCGCAGGTAAGCCGGAAACCACGGTGCAAGAAATTGTAGATGCCCTGGAAGAAATACCCGAATACAAAAACTCCGCAAGAAAACCTGTAATCCGGGCAGGAGGCAAGGAAAGCTACGCAGGGAAAATATATGTACTAATGTCAGGCCTGACAGGTCCCGGTGCTGAAGTCACCAAGGCTTACTTCGAAGCAGGAGTAGGCACATTGATACTGATGCATATCCCTGAAAAGGATGCCAAGGCTGTAAAAGAGCAAAAGATAGGCAATGTAGTGGTAGCAGGACATATGTCCAGCGACTCCATAGGCCTTAATGCAATCGCAAAAAAATGGGCCGAGTCCGGCGTTGAGGCCACTATGATGTCGGGGATAGTGGAATAGATGGTATACAAAAAGGGCTGTTCACAATGAACAGCTCTTTTTTTATGTGTCTAATCCACTTCTTAGCCTAATAAGCGATACCTTTCGTTTCTTTTTTGCGATAAGTAAACACATGGTAACACCGCCTCCGGTAATCAGGGCAACCCCTATGGTTGCTGATGTCATGACAACCGGATTGTTAAAGCCTGTGCCTCCACTCATCGGTAGCTCAAAGTCTGCCCAGTTACCTAGGAACCAATCTATATATATCTGGGAAAAGTCATTGAGCACAAAGGGAGGGATAGTAAGTCCACCGATAGGTTCTATATCAATTATGGAAGCGTCAAGATAATTTACCCTTAGCCGCCACTGTCCCATAGGTACTTGGAAGCCAGTCGGTACCTGGTATTCTACCAGCTGATAAATAAATCCTGGTGTCATAGAAAAGCTTAAAGGTTGGGATGCAAAGCTCCCGGGACTTTCATTTACTGGCATAAATACCTCTTCCCATGGGGAATTGGGGTCGTCGTTTATGTCTATCACTACTAAGCCAGCGGTGCCGGTTCCTACGCTCTGGTCTTCGGTTCTAAAGACCCGGAACCTAGCTCCGCCCAAAGGCACTGCTATCTGTGGGTCTTCGTAGATTTGCTGATCTGTTTTAAAGAATTGGAATGTCACACCTGGGACAGCATAGTTTATGTCATAGTTATTAAGGGGATGTACTCGTGTGGGTAGTGGATTTATGGGTATGCTTGTTCCCAGAAAATGAATATGGGGTAAGTGAGTTAAATCTCCATTCACCGGCGGGATATAACGTCTATTGGCTAAATTATTCCCAAACCGCACATCTTCTAGGTCAAGATTGCCGTATGAAATGGTTTCCCATGGTAGCAATGTTGGTGTTACTCTCATAAGAGGACTGTTGTAGTCATGTTCTTCCGAGAAAATACCGCCACCCATACCATATGGTGCTTCGTTATTGGTAATGGTTAAATCCCTTGCAAAAAACTCACCATATCGGGAGACATATACACCGCCGCCACCGCCGTCGGTGCTAAGGCAACCATAGGCATTTGCTGTGTTTCCGGTAATGCGAAATGGTTGCGAGTAACTGTTTCCTCTGGTCATAGACGCAAGATTACCCTCGTAGTTGCCGATAAATATCCCTCCGCCGTTTTCGTAGGCAAAGTTGTCTTCTATCATGCCATAACCGTGCCATATAAACACAGAGGGGTGATGTTGACTGGTGGGTAGCATATTCCCCGGCTGGCCGTGGAAATCCAAGTCCGAAATGCCGGAGACATATACTCCGCCGCCGTCGTTGTGAGCGGTATTTTCCATAATATGCGCAACCACCCCAAGGAAGCCAGGGTGCATGATTTGAAAATGGCCGCCCCTCATCACGGCTACGCCTCCGCCATCACGATAGGCTGTGTTTTCGAGAATATACAAATTCGTTGAATGGTTACAGCTACAGGGATTACAGTTCTCATCTGAATTGAAAACAAGACATCCAGCAAAAATATTTATGCTAAAAGAGGAACGAGTACCGAAATTGGCACCGGCTCTGGTTTCCACACCATATACCCACACACCGCCCCCATCCTGCCATGCGACATTACCTGATATTTCGGGTTCCCTGCTTGGGGACATATTAAAACTTCCGCCTTCCATTACCGCAACGCCGCCACCGTCATAATAGGCAAAGTTGTTGGTAATGTTACCCCCTCGCATATTTGCCACACCCAAATGCTTTGCAATAGCTATACCGCCGCCACGAGGTGTTTCTGTTGGTTCGTTGCTAAAGGGGTGATTTTGATATCCGTTATTGATAATAAGGCCGTCAAACATATTAAAATGAGAGGGGCTATTAATAAGTGATTCGCCGCTATATACCGCGACACCGCCCCCAGGGTGAGTGCTAGCGTTGGCACTGATGGTGCCTCCATACATATCAAAGGTACTGGTGCACACAAACACACCACCCCCTATACGACCTACATTACTTTCAATAAGGCCGTTAAGCATTGTAAAGTGGGATGAGACATTAATAGCAATGCCGCCGCCGTTTCCATAGATATCATCATTTTCGGTGCCGTTTAAGCTGATTATGCCACTATGCATTACTCCTTGGGAAGAACCGTGGAAGTTCATTCCACCACCACTGTTATATGCGCGGTTAAGGGTAATTTCTGCTGGGGTACCGGGATTGGCTTGGTATCCCATTCTTATAGTGGAACCACCGGTTACTTCCACCCCACCGCCGCCACGTCCCGTGGTTGTTGTGGTTGATTTATTATATAGAATAGGCGTGCCAGAGGCATCCTGTACTCCGCCGACTCTACCCCCGATAAAATCGAAGAGAGTACCGCTGCCGTAAACAAATACACCACCGCCAAAGTAGGCGTCGTTATCTTGTATAACGCCATCCCGCATGCGGAAGATAGCACCGCCTTCCACATGTACTCCGCCGCCGCCGTCATTAGATGCGGTGCCTGTGGCTTCGTTTCCTGTTATCAAGCCGCTATTGGCATTGGCACCCATCATTAGAACCGTAGCTCCCAGATTGAAGAATGCGTTGTCTCCGACCCATACGCCACCTCCGTTTACAGCAGTATTGCCCAAAGTGTATGGAGCACCGAAAGTATCGTAAAGCCCGGACTCCCCACCGATAACACCTCCGGTCATATTAAAGGTAGAGTGGATTACATTATTATTGATTAGGCGTAAGCCTCCTACCCATACACCACCGCCATTGGTAGCTTCGTTATAATAGATATAGCCTCCGGACATATTAAATTCAACGGCTCCACCTACATAAACACCGCCGCCGTCATTTATGGCGAAATTATCCCGTATTATGCCGTCGAACATGGTAAAGTGCATGGGGCTATTGGTGCCTGAGCTCCATAAGGCAACTCCGCCGCCATGGTTTTCTGCGGTGTTATTTTCGATATAGCCGCCGTTCATGGTAAATGCGCCGCCATTAGTGTGCACTCCCCCGCCGCTATTGTTGGTAGAAGCATTCCCATAAATATTGGCATCACCGGACATGGTAAAACTACTGTTTCTGGTTACATGTACTCCACCGCCACTACCGCTTGGGGAGACACCATCGGCGGTATTATGCGTAATCTCCCCCCCGGAGAATTGGAAATCTCCACCGTTATAGACCTTTACACCACCACCTACAGTATAGGAGGTATTGTTAGCAATTTGGCCGGCAGTCATTGTAAATACAGAGTTGTTACCCCGCACATCCACGCCACCGCCGCCACTGTGCGTTATGTTATTTAATGCATAGACTGCATAATTACCGATAATTGCACCGGCTCCCGGGATAACCCCGCCACCAGGCATATTGAAATGAGTCATATAAAAGCTTGCTCCGTTGCCGACCCATACCCCGCCTCCCGTTTCAGCTTGGTTGGCATGTGCCGGGGTATTGCCGCCTATCGTACCACCATGGAGATAAAGCACTGTTGCGCCGCCGGTTACATATGCTCCGCCGCCCTCATAGATGGGGGTAGGAGGGAAGTTAGGTTGCCAACGGTTATAGTAAATTTGTCCGCCAAATATTCTAAAGCTGCCGGAACGCACACTTAGCCCGCCACCTCTTGGTGCAAGGTTTTCCCGTACATTGCCCCCCCGCATTTCTGAATAAGTATTGGCAATGGAATCTATCCCACCGCCATATGACCCGGCACGATTTCTTTGAATATTGCCATTGAGGAGAGTAAAAACACCTCCATTAGCAAATACTCCCCCTGCATACCGGCCGGCTTCGTTATAGGATATAGTGCCGCCGTGCATGACAAAAGTACCACGATCTTCTCGGGGAGAGTTAATCACGCCCTCAACCCGCACACCGCCGCCGTCTTGATCCGTTATGTTGTGGCGGATAACACTGTCGCCATGCATGTTAAAAGTAGTACCGATACCCACACGAACGCCGCCGGCACCATGAGCACCACTTGCGGGAGCCAATGCTTGGTTGTGGCGGATAACGCCGCCGTTCATATAAAACGTGGCTTCATCAAGCATGTTAATGCCGCCGCCATTGTAGGCAGTGTTAAAACCGATAGTACCGCCGGTCATATTAAGTTCGCTGTCTGCACCGGTGATAAAAACACCCCCGCCCCCGCTGGGGCTTATGTTAGCGGCGTGATTTCTAAGGATTTGAGTAAAATCAATACTGCCAGACATATTAACGGTACCGCCAGCACCAATCCATATACCCCCTCCATCTAAAGCATGGTTAGCGGAAGAGGAATCGAAGTGATGGCCAATGGTGCCTCCTTGGAAGTTAAATATTGCATCTGAGCCAAAGACCATTACTCCGCCGCCGGTGCCATCCATAGCACCCTCGCTAACAGCGGCTTCATTGTTATAGATTTCCCCTTCATGCATATTGAAAATGGCGTTAAAAACTAACACGCCGCCACCGCTGGGGCCCCAGTTTGAGTGGATTCTCCCGCCATACATATTGACTTCGCCGCCGGTTATTTTGAGCCCACCAGCAAAACCAGGGTGATGGCCTACATTTTCATATATATGAGTTCCGTGATGCATGGTAAACACGCCGTTTTCCACATGTACACCACTGGCACTGTAAGAGGTCTGGCTAAGATCATGGTTGCGGATATAGATATTACTGCCATCAAGGACAGAAACCGAATCAGCTCCCCGTTGGAAAAACCCTGTACCCAGGGGGTTGGCAGGCCCAAGGGCATAATTCCGTTCTATTATGACCATAGCAGGACCGCCAATATTTACTATGGAGTCTACGTTAGCAATTCCCCCTATGTTATTGGCAGAGTTAGATGAAATTGTTACAGTATTATTGGCGAATACATTAAAAGTTGCGCCCCCTATTACTGCCACACCGCCGATACTAGCAGTGTCATAAGGGGTAGTAACAGTAGTATTGTGGGTAATATATCCGCCGGTCATGTTAAACTCGCTGTCAGCATTACGGATATAAACACCGCTACCCCCATAGCCGCCATCGATAAGATTCCTGTAAATCGAGCCCGCTGACATATTGAACTTGGCTCCATCGCTGACTCCTATACCCGCGCCCGCTTCGTATGCCGTATTTTCGGTAATAAGGCCGCCGTTGAAGTCAAATATACTATCAATGCCATTGACATTGACGCCGCCGCCCCCAGTCAATCCATTTGGATCAGAAGCTCCAAAGATAGCGGTGTTTCCAACGATGACTCCTTCCCACATAGTAAAATCACTGCCATTGGATACAAATACTCCGCCCCCTCGTGCTGCGGTGTTCCCAAATTCAGGGTTAAAAGAACCGATAATGCCGTCATGCATGGTAAACGTAGAGCTGAAATCTCTTACCTCAACGCCTCCGCCATACATAGCCCGCCCGTTGAGTATCCTGGAATTGCTATGCATTACCAAGTCCCCATTATTTTCAACAAGAATACCGCCGCGATTATCAGAATGTACATATGCATTACCGTCAAGGGTAAGTATGCCGCCCCCATCACCCAGGACAAAATCCCCATCGTTGTAAACAAAAAAATGCCGACCTAAATCCGAAACGTGGGTCAACCATGGGTAAACATCTGCTGTGTTTGTACAGCCGGGCCCCGGCATGCGCAGTATAATATCTGCACCTGGAGCCGCAGAAAGATATACCTTGCGGGTTACACTAATCCTGTGAGTGTTATCCCAAGGTGCGCCTGGGATTTCCAGTGTCGTGATGGTTCTGCCTTCATCTGATGTATAGGGGTTGGGGTCTGTGATAACCAAGTTGAAAACCGAGCCCACCCAATGATCACCGACGCCGGGGTTAGCTGGGTATATAACTATGTAGTCTGGTACCGGGGACATGTAATTGATTGCATAGTTGAGCCGTATCCAATCCGGATCCCGTGGATCTGGGATAATTAGTGGCATAATGCCGCTATATTCTGTCTCATTGTGATTGGAATAATAATCACTGTAATATATCGAGGATTCATTATCTTGGATTTCGTTGTTTTCGTAATAGTGCTGGTCGTTTGGTTCATATGTATTTTCAGCGTTATCCCCATCGTAAGCTAACAAAGCAATAGCCGCGACAACAGCCAAAACCCCAAACATCGCAAGAATGCGAAAATAGTTGGTCTTTAGACCCTTGTTTGGTTTTTTGAATGTTTTGTTGTACCGCATTTAATCACTCCTTGGGGCTTCGTGGTCGATTTATGTAATTTATCCCCGAATGACTAGATTTTCAAGTGATTTTCTCTTACAAGTTTGTTACTTAATACCATTGTAAGATGTGCAATGGGGAGCCATTTTTTATAAGAACTGCACAAAAAATCCGTATGACGTCATACGGATTTTTTGTGCAGAATATATATGCTATTTCACATGTCTGTCACAGCAGTTTCTTATAAGTTCCACATATCGCCTTACCTTCTCAGTAGATCGACTTACCTTATACACATCTCTTTGGATGATTTCTAGGTGGCAACCCTTGGCAGCAGTTACCGTTGCGTCGATATGGGCAGTTATGGCCTTTTCGTCTAGGATGTCCCCTACGCCGATGTAATTGGGGGAGGGCTTGCGCATGTATACGATGTTTTTGCCCTGTAGCCGTTCCCCCATAAAGTCTTCATTTGCCCAGGGTGCGACAGATACTTTACGCAGATTATCCAGATTGGACAAAAAAGAATCCCAAATCGGGTCCACGGCCTCGCAGCAGCCATAGGATAGTAGGCCATATCTAGCCGCAATCCTGCGATAATAGGGTGCCAGAAATTCACCGAACATTGCCGGAGATAATCCCGCCGATTCCTGGGAATCTAAATAACCCCATAAGTCTGTGGTTTTAAGACCTTCCCCTTGAGTTGGCAATTCATTGCTGAAACAATAAGAGCCTTGCCCCAGCCAGCATTCATCTGTTGTGGGAAGCAGCACCCCTTCCCGTTCCATCAAATCAAAATAGTCCATAACATCAGATGTCAGCATATCCATCATCTTATGAAACAGCTCGGGATAATCAAACATTGCCATGTACATATCTTCCATTTTCATGATATGAACCAGGCTCTGGGTAGGGCCGTTATACATAATAAAGGGGGAAATCTTTGTTGGGAGGATATCCCCTAGGATTTCGTTACGGTAGTCCATCCATTTTTGGGAGGTTTCTGGCTCTATGCCGAAGATGCTCTTGCCCAGCTTGTGGAAATCTTGCTCCAAGTCACCGATTGCCGGTACAAACTCATGGCCCAGGCTATCTTCCTTGGGATGGGCAAGCTTTATCTCAATGCCAAAGGGCACAAAATATCTATGGAGATTGATGGGTAAATAGTCCAATACCAGATTATCATCTCCATAGTACTCATGATTGATTGTGCTTGAAATCAGTTCCTGTTCCAGCTTGCGCCCGGCTTCGGTTTCACACCTCAGCATTTGGGGAATGATATCATCGGCAAAACTGCCGGTTTCGATTCGTATCATTGGGCGGGAGTTCTTATCAAAGGCTCCGTGCCGTCTCCAATCTTCCCATAATGCGTCCATCGCGGGTGTATGGGCTAGCTCCACTTGCTTTTTTGCCAGTTCTCGTAAAATATCCCGGTCTTTCTTACTGATTGCGTCCATATCAATATCTCCTCTTCATAAAAATAACCCCAAGCGTCAATGACGCCTGGGGCCACTTTATCAGAAATTATTTCTTCAAACAATAATCTACAAGCTCAGCCACAGTCCCTTGTGCAAGGCACATCCTGGTATCGGCACCGCCGTAGTATACGTTTAAGATCCCATCGGGCATTTCTACTGCGCCGGAGGTAAATACTACATTGGGGGTTTGGCCTACGCATTCGTAGTCTTTTTCTGCGGCTAGTATAAACTCTGTGGGGGCCGCGATGATTTTATGTGGTTCATTCAAATCTACCAGCATAGCCCCAAGATAATAATTCAGTGTGCTACATGTGGGAGCGGTTGCGTGGTAAATAAGCAACCAGCCATGAGGTGTCTTTATAGGAATCGCACCGGCTCCGGCCTTCTTGGTATACCAGGCCATCCTGGGCAAAAGTATAGGCATACTATGGCCCCAAAAATCCAAATCACTGGAATAACTGACCCACATGCCGCCGCTTTCATCTACATCCTGTGGCCTGTCCAGGCGGGCGTACATACCGTTTATTTTTTCCGGGAAAAGCACGCCATTGCGGTTTGATGGCTGGGAGATATGGCCCAGTGGAGTAAAGTTTACAAAGTCCTTGGTTTCTGCTGTACCTATGCCGCAACCTAGATTATTCATCCATGCTGCGTGGAAGACGATATAGCGGTCTTCGCCCTCAACCTTTGTGATACGCATGTCAAAACGGGTGGCAGGGCCGATATGCTCCTCAGTTATGCTTAGGGGATAGTTAATCTCATCCGGGCATACGGTGAAATTGATGCCGTCCTCGCTAGTTGCCACATGGAAATGCTGGGTGCGGTCGCAGTATTCTACTCGAAGGAGCAGCAGCACCTTTCCCTCAAACATTGTAGCACCGGCATTCATAACAGTGTAACAGCGGAATGGCATATCCTCTGGTGTAATTAAAGGATTCTTTGGATGGCGAACTAGGGGCAGCTTCATCTTGTAAACTCCCCAACGATAGCATAGGCATCATAGTAAGCCTGGGTCCACCAATCTACAGATTCCTGATGACCAGCTGCCATAAATTCTGCAACGGCACTTTCAAACACGGCCTCAAAGGCTTCGTCACTTTCTGCCAAAATTGCCAGAGGCATATAACGCCAAAGGATATCATCAAGCAATGTGTCTATCCGTTGGATATCCATGGGAGGTGTTTCTAATGCGCCGACCAAGGGCGAATTCCAAACGCTAAAGTCACTTGCACGGCCCTCTGCAATGAAGCGTTGTACTATACCAAAGGGAAACTCAACGCCAAAGTGTGCACTGTGCATGGTGTCAAGATGAGAGTTTTGCAGCGCAAACGCACGTGGGGTAAGGTGTAAGCTAAGGGGTTGACCGTCTACCGGGTGCAGAGTAGTGGGGGCGATACCCATCACATTGGAGTTGCGCCAGAGTATAGGGTCAAGGGGGAATTCGCCTATTGGCGGGTCAATGAGATATGACCTAATCTCCGGCCTGCCGTCTACCATCTCAAGGGTAGTATCCATTGTACCGCTCATAAGTTGGCGAATGCCGTCATAGCTGTTTAAATAATTAATAAGCCTCATTGCGGCACCCTGTACATCGCTGTTGGCACCGATGGTAAATGAATTGTCGAAATGACCGAAGGGGTGTTGAGAATTGCCATATACCCACATACCATCAAAGGGTAGGAACGCATGACCTGTTATGGTGTAAGGGTCAAGCTCGCGCTGCCTGTTGTTAAATGTGGAAATCCACCAGGAAGCATTGATTGACATATACTGTCCCATGCCTGCCTTGTTGTAGTACTCATCTGCTGTTTGGACAAGGCTGTCTCTGTCAAAGATTCCGAGCTGATCCGCACGGTTGAAATGTCGTAAGTTTGACCAACTGCCGCCGTCTATATCAATAAGATCATGTATATGGGTCCCATCATGACGAATGTGTAAGGTCGATGATAAAGTGGTACCCGCATAATCTGATACGGCACCATAAACGGTAAAGGCCCACGTTCCCCAATCCACAAAAGCACCTAAGCCAAAATTGGGTGCGCCGTGCTCGTTTACCGGCTCAAGCTGCACCATTTGGTAAAGCAAGTCAATAATATCATCGGGAGAGTGCATTTCGGGATACCCCAGCTGTGAATACAAGTCCCACCTGACAAAATGGCCTATCCCGGGGCTATGACCGTGGCCGCCGGAGCCTCTGAAGTTGGTGATTCCCCAAAGCTGACCGGTGCCTTCACTTTGGAATCTTCTCAGGAAGTCCAGTCTTGCAGTATCTGCCGCAATATCTGGGGCATATGCCTCAACAAGGTCATCCAGAGGTGTTATATGCTCGCCCAGTATCAGCATAGGCATAAAATCAATATGGGCTTGGAAGATGTCGGGGATGTCTCCTGCGGCAACCATCAAGGTGTCTTGATCCATGTTTTGGGATCTGAGCACCAGATTAATGTTTAGCAAATCCTCCATGTACTCTACCATGTCAAACTTCCAGTCGGTATCTGTGTCGCATGCGCCGTTTTCCTGGTTAATAGACATAACAACGGTTACACGCTCTCCCTCTGCCGGGCCGTCATCGCTTCTGCAACCGGTTGCAATGACTGCAAACAAAGAAAGCAAAGCTACGACCACTAAGTACTTTACGAAACTTCGTTTCATGATAATTCCTCCTAATTTTTTGTCGTTTGATATATATTACACCCGCCGCACACCGGCGGAGTAGTACCATAGTTAGCCCTTAATTGCTCCAATCATAATCCCCTTTACAAAATACCGCTGGGCAAAGGGGTATACAAACAAAATCGGAAAAGTAACAATCATGGTGGCGGTCATCCTTATGGTCACAGGGGATTGCTGCCTGGCAAGCTGCTCTGCCTGCGCCAGCTCCGTAATCCGGGTAGCTTGCAATGCCGCTTGATTAAGGATATTCCAAAGCATCAGCTGCAGGGTGTTAAGCTCTGGCCGGCCTACCATAAAAATAAGATTATCAAACCAGGAGTTCCAATGATGTACCGCCGAAAACACCGCAATTGTAGCAAGTATGGGTGTAGACAGGGGCATAATTATTTTGAAAAACACTGTAAAAACCCCGGCCCCGTCTATATGGGCGGCCTCTTCCAAAGAAGCGGGGAGCTGCTCGATAAATGTTTTGATAAGTATGACATTAAATGCCCCTATGGCACTGGGCAATATATAAACCAAGAAATTATTATTAAGCCCATAAGCCCTCATGGTCAAAAACCATGGGATAAGCCCGGCATTAAAGTACATAGTGACAACGGTAAAACGGTATACAAATTTGCGGAAATACATTTTTTGCTTTGTACAAAGATATGCAAAGAAGGAACAAGCAAGCACTGTAAGGGTGGTGCCGGTTACCGTTCTAAGAACACTGACCCCTGCTGCCTGTAGTATTCCGGGACGAGTAAAAACATCTAGATAGTTTTGTAGCGTAAAACCTCTGGGAAGAAAGTATACCCCTCTGATAGCCTGCATTGGGTCGCTTAGGGAGAAAACAAAGATATACCAGAAAGGATAGATACACGCGAACATAGCCAATATAAAGAAGCCATAGTTGGCAACGGTAAAAATCTTGCTGTTTGCATTCGCTTTGTGCTTCATATCACATCCTCCTTAGATAAGTCCATGGCCACGTACTCTCTTTACAACGGCATTGGCGGTAAATAATAGCAAAATACTTATTAGTGTCCTAAGCATCCCTACCACGGTGGCAAAAGAAAAGTCATGGTTTTGCAGCCCTACACGGAAGACAAATGTGTCTATTATATCTAGACGAGTAATAACCATTGAGTTCATAAATACTAATTGCTGCTCGAATCCTACGGATAATAAGTTGCCGATACTAAGGAGCAGTAGCACCAGGTAGGTTGGCATAAGCCCGGGTATGGTGATATGGCGGATTCTACCCCATCTACCGGCCCCGTCCACGCTGGCGGCATCATATAACTCGCTGTCGATACCGGCTATAGCGGCAATATAAATGATGGCACCCCAGCCGGTATGCCTCCACCATCCCATCATAGTATGGAAAATATATACTGCATTGGCATTGCCAAGGAGCATAGTGGGAGATTCGACTATGCCAAGAGACAGTAGTGCATCATTAACCGGTCCCGCTTCACGAAACAGTGCAAAAGCAAGTGAGAAGATAATTACCCAACTGATAAAATTAGGGAGAGTTGTAACGGTTTGAACAAAACGCTTAAACTTGATACTGCCCAACTCATTGAGGAAAATGGCAAAAAACATAGGAATTGGTGAGCTCAATAATCCCAATACCGCAAAAATAAGGGTATTGCGCAATACACCAAGTACTTGAGTCCTATAAAAAGTGGTAATCAACCGGAAATTATCAAGTCCCACAAATGGGGAACGACTCAGGGGCACCCCCGGCCTGTAATGATATAAAGTTGTAATCCAGCCAGCCAGAGGTACATAGGCAAACATGAAAACAAAGACCACAAAGGGGAGGGCCAGAACCAGTAAACGCAAGCGTTCGTTTCCATAGAGCTTTTTTAGTAAAGCCATAAGCAGTCTCCTCTGTGCAATATGTAAAACTATGTGCAACAAGTAATTTTGTTGAATGTGCTTAAGCCAACAAGGTATGGAGTGATTAGTTTTAGTATATTTTTTTGCATGTGCTATGTCAAGCATTTTATCCGTCAAAATTTGTTCGCATATCGTCAATATTTCGTCAGAAGATAGGAGGCTACGGATTGCACATTAATTACATTCTTGACATGATGTCTCACATGTATTATTCTTGTTATAAGTCGTATGAATTGTATATTGTCTATAAAAAATCCATATGGTGCCATACGCTTTTTTTGTGCATAATTTAGAGGTGAGTGATGAGCCGAGTCACAACCATTGATATCGCCAATAAACTCGGGGTTTCCCGGGGAACTGTCTCCAAGGCCCTTAACGGAAGAGGCAAAATAGACGAGCGCACTCGTTTGATGGTGCAAAAGACTGCCGACGAAATGGGATATAAACGAATCTGGAACGATGATATTAGTCTGCCTGCGTCCGGCAAGACTTTATCCATCATGATTCAGGAGCAGCTTTTTGGCGACCCTTATTGGGCTGTCTTTGCCAAAAACTTTGGAGATGAAGCTGCCCACAGCAACTTGAAATGCACTGTGGATGCAATCAACGCAGAGGAAGAAGCCAGTTTGCTTCTGCCAAAAAGCTTTGGTGTTGCCCCCCCGGAGGGGATAGTCACTATCGGGCCTATCAGCAAAACATATTATGAATTGTTACAAGCCAGCAAAATTCCTGCTGTATATGTTGACACTGCAAGTGGGGTTTCCGATGCTGATATTTTTGGAGATACCCTTTTTATTTGCAATCGAGAATACTCTTATAAAATGACCGCCAGTCTGATAGCTCAGGGGCATAGAAAACTAGGCTTTGTAAGCTCAGATTTTAATTGCCGCAGCTTTTATGAGCGGTGGCTTGGATTCCTTGATGCAATGGAAGAAGGCGGGCTGAAGATTGATCGTAAATTTGTATATGGTAATCCTAACCCTGGAGAAATGATAGAAGATATAAGGCCGTGGATTGCTCAGCAAAAGGAGCTGCCCACGGCCTTTGTTTGCGCCAATGATTTTTTTGCAATGGCGGTGAAGGCGTCACTTAACGAGGTAGGGGTGGATGTGCCAAGGGATATAGCATTGTGTGGATTTGACAATGACAAGCGCCTTGCAGCACTTTATCCTGACCTTACAACGGCGGATTCCAGTGCAGAGTATATGGGAAAACGGGCCATGCAGCAGCTATCCTGGCGGCTGGCTAATCCCACTGCGCCTTATGAAGTGATAAAGATTACTTCCAATGTATATTACCGAAATTCCACCGAGGGATATATATTCTAGGAGGCAGCTATGTTTTATGTTGGGAGTAAATCATTTTCAAACTTGATGAAGGCTGTGGAGGAAACTCGTAAAAACGGCGTCGAAAAGAAAATTAGCATAGAGTTCGGCTATTATGAAAATGTTCATGCCCATCTAGATGAAAGAGACAGCGGCCTTGTCATCAAGGGTGATGTCGGTAAGCCCGTCTTACGGGGTGGCGTGAGAGTATCCGGGTGGAAACATGAGGGTAGGGATTTATACAGTCTTGAGTTGCCCTCAGAGGTAATGGCAGATATTCGCATCTTGGAAATCAACGGTAGATTAAAGCAGCGTTCCCGTTATCCAGATACCGGGTTTATACCCCATTTAAGCAAGTATGATGTAACCTGGGTTAGTACCTCCGGCGGTGGTTTCAAGACCATGCCCACTATGGCTGAGCGGTCAGAGCTAACATATGACCCATATCATATCCCAAGGGTATTTGACTGGCAGGATACGGAAATCACGGTGATGCATCGCTGGGATGAGTCCACTGTCTGCATTCAAAGTCATGATGAGGTCAATCATAAAATCCATTTCTCCACCCCATGCGGCAACCCCCCCGGTTCTTTTGAGGTACAAGAATACGCAGTATGGAACTCTGCCAGCAGTTTGTATCCCGGCAGGTGGCGGGTAGATAAATCAGCCAGAAAGTTATACTATCGCCCCCTTCTCGGCGAAAGCATGGATGACCCAATCGTATATATTCCAATCCACGATAGCATAATTAGCATAAAAGGCCCGGCGCAGGATATTAGAATCGAAAACCTGGTCTTTGCAACCACATCATCACCCTTGGTGAATATTTATTATCATCGCGCAAATATGCCCAATACCTACGGTGCAATGGATGTGCCCGGCGCAATAGACAGCGACGGGATTTTATCAAATTGCGAATTTATGGGCCTAGAATTTTCAAATATAGGAGGGTGGGGAATCCGCCTTAATGGTGAAAATTCCAATATCACCGTGAGCAGATGTGCCGTTGCCAATGCCGGTGGCGGAGGGATAAGAATAAAAAATGGCCAGGACTGTAATATAACTGGCAATAAAATCACCGATATCGGCCTGGTCCACTATTCCTCCATAGGAATCTATGTAAGTGGATGCAATGTCATAAATAACTATATCGAAAACGTACCCTACACAGGCATCTCCTTAACAGACGGCCCAGGGATGCTGGTTGCAGACAACCATGTAAAAAACGCTATGGAAGTCCTCAATGACGGCGCGGGTATCTATGTCACGTTCGGAAATAACGGCATAATGCGAGGCAATTTGGTGGAGAACATCCCACATACTGGCCATCCTCATTTTCAACGCCATGGGCTATATATTGATGAGCAAGCCAATGGCTGGATTGCGGAGGGCAATATTACGATTAATTGCAATAGTGCCTTCCTTTCGCATATGAACGATAAGGGCGGCAATATTATTCGTAATAATGTATTTGCCTCACATGATGGAGATGTTATGCTGCTACTGATACGATGCGATGACCATGAAATAATCGGCAATACCTTCCACGCCAAAGGTGCGGTGATTTTCGCAGGCCGACCCGGTGCAATTACCCATCTTGAAGATAATCGCATATACTCCGAAAAACACCAGCAAGTAGATATAAACGATGACTATAAATGGAGTGAGCCATATGACATCACGTGAACGCCTGACCACAGTACTTAAAGGCCAAATCCCGGACCATGTACCTGTTGCCCCGGATACATCTAATATGATACCCGCACGGCTTACGGGGAAGCCTTTCTGGGACTTGTATCTTTATCAAGATCCTCCCATCTGGAAGGCCTATATCGACTGCGTAAAATATTTTGGTTTTGATTCTTTGATGGATGGATATGTGCCCATTCTTTTTGATGAACTAGGGGAAATTAATCGCGAGTGGACCCAGGCTATAGTTTTTCAAAATAATGAGCGTATTGTGACCCAGGCCTATCGCAAGTCGGGGGGCATAACTGAATGGCAACCCTGGGTGACGGTCTACTACCGTGCCGACCCGCCGACTTATGGGATTGACCCTGAGGCTATTCGCTTACCAAAGATACCTAACAGCTTTGCCCCGGTGGAAGGTGTGAGGCAATGGCCCGAGGGGGAAGCACTTCTTTCTATGGTAAAAAAAGAAATGGGGGACCATGGCTTGGTAGGAGTGTTCTGTGGTACGTCTTTGGTCCTAGTTAACGACAAAGATATATTGGATTTTATGGATGACCCAGTGCCTTTTTATCAAAAACGGGATAATATGCTTGAAGCCTATGAGAAACGGTTTCATCATTTTATGTCCTTAGAATGCAAACCGGATTTCATTTGTACGGGGAGTTCCGGCACTTTGATTTTTCAATCACCGTCAATTTTCCGGGAACTGGCTCTGCCTATTGTCAAGAAAATAACTGCTCTATGCAAATCAGTAGAGATGCCTACACATGTTCACTCTTGCGGACCAGAAGCGGAGCTAGTAAAAATAATGGCGGAGGAAACAGACCTGACGGTAATCGACCCCCTGGAAATCCCGCCTATGGGAGACTGTAATCTGAAGGAGCTGAAGAAGCTCTACGGCGATAAATTGGTACTAAAGGGCAATCTTCATACTACCAATGTGATGCTAAGGGGCAGCGTACAAGACGTAAAAGATGCTGCCCGACAGGCCATAGATGACGCTGCCGAGGGGGGCAGATTTATACTGTCCACAGGAGACCAATGCGGCCGGGATACCCCGGATGAAAATATCTTTGCGCTTATTGAAACAGCGAAAACTTATGGCAAATATTAAAATGAGGTGAGCACATGTCCTACAAAAATGGAATGGCAGCTATTAACTTGGAAATGCCCGACACTGTCCCACGGACAGAATATTCCGCGGATTTTCATTGGGACTTGGTTAACAAGGTCACAGGTAGCTTCATCGATGAAAATAGCACAGGAAAGGAACGGATTGCCGCCTCCAGTGCATTTATCAATGCCTGGGATTATGGCATGGTCTGGAATATCCTAATCCACAACCAAATATTTGGTGATAAGCGCACAGATATGGGCCATGCAGTCTATGGCACAGGTGAGGGCAACGAGTACCGGGACACGGTTTTCAATTTATTCGAAGACCCGGAGGATGTGTATGAATACGATATGTATGAGGCCTATGGACACAGGGATATCGCGACCCTGACGGCAAATTTCGACGCCGCATATGAGTCTGAGCTGGCTCGAGGCATGGACACCGTCTCCATGACGGGTATATATGTAAGCTGTATGTCTGGGATAATTGAGCTGCTGGGCTGGGATATATTGATGGCGGCGGCAGGGATTGACCCCAAGGCCTTTGGAGACTTTGTCAACCGGTATACAGACTGGATTCAGCAATATTTTAATGCCTTGGCTGCTTGTAAATCTCCAGTGGTAATGGTCCATGATGATATAGTTTGGGGCACAGGGCCTTTTCTTCATCCGGATTTTTATCGGAAATATATTTTCCCCAATTATAAGAAGCTGCTTAAACCCTTGCACGAAGCTGGCAAGAAGATATTGTATACCTGTGACGGTGATTTCACAGCCTTTATTGACGATGTTGCAGCCTGCGGTGTAAACGGCTTTGTGATGGAACCTTTGACAGATATGGCTTATATAGCTGAGAAATACGGAAAGACCCACGCCTTTATTGGCAATGCTGACACCAATGTGCTGCTAAGAGGCAGTAAGGCCGATATTGAAGCCGAGGTAAAACGCTGTATGGATATAGGCAAGAAGCATCCCGGTTTCATAATGGCGGTTGGCAACCATATCCCCGCCAATACCCCGGTGGATAACGCGCTATATTACGACGAAATTTATCGCAAGCTTGCAAGGAGGTAGGTATGTTCACACCTGATTATCAAAACATGGTAAACGCGGCCTTTAACCGTAAGTCCGATAGAATCCCCTTGTACGAGCATGTTATCAACGATACCTTTATGGAAAAAGCAACGGGGAAAAGATTCATCGCCCTACAGGACGGCGATTACGCCGATAAGTTGGAGTATTTCCGGCACTACTGTGGCTTCTATAAAGATATGGGCTATGACACCATTTCTTATGAAGGCTGTGTAGGCCCTGTTATGCCGGGTAGTGGTGCATTGATGGGTATTACAGACGGGGTAATAAAAACCCGTGAAGACTTTGAAAAATACCCCTGGGCAGAAATCGAGGATATTTTTTTCAACACATATTCCCATAGATTTAACGTATTTCGCGAGAGTTTGCCCCAAGGGATGAAAGGAGTAGGAGGAGTAGGGAATGGAATCTTCGAGTGTGTACAGGACATTGTAGGCTTTGAGCATCTTTGTCTAATCCGTGTCGATGATGAAGAATTGTATGGGGATTTATTCGCCAAGGTAGGGGATGTGCTATGTGCTATTTGGGCGAGATTTTTACCGGAGTTTGGGGATATTTTCTGTGTATGTAGAATGGGAGATGACCTGGGCTTTAAGTCCGCCACCTTGCTGCCCCCGGATGATATCCGTAAGCATATTGTCCCTCAATACAAACGGGTGGTCGATATTATCCACAGCCATAACAAACCTTTTCTATACCATTCCTGTGGCAATATTTTTGATGTGATGCCGGATATTATCAATATCTCAGGGATTGATGCCAAGCATTCCAATGAAGATATAATCGCGCCTTTTTCCAAGTGGATAGATGACTATGGCAATAAGATAGGTAACTTTGGGGGCTTGGATACAGACATATTATGCGATATTACTGATTGCGATATAGTGGAGTACACTACCCATGCATTTAGCGTCTGTGCAAAAAAAGGCCGTGGAGTGGCTATGGGCAGCGGTAATTCTATTCCGGATTATGTATCTGTGGATAGGTACTGCATGGCATTGGAAACTATACGGAAGTTGCGAGGGGAGTAGTATGACTTTAGCAGGTTTTCCCGATTTCGGAAGAGGTCCAATAAATAAAGGTTGCAAAATTCCAAAATGTTTTATCATATCATAAGCCAGTGGCAAGAAATAATCCACAAGCTACTGATAACAATTGAATAGGAAAAACTGCGGAACCATGGAGTTTTCGACCTCTCCATGGCGCACGAAGGGATGTACCTATCATCGCCTCCGAACACGGGCATACACCCGCCACCGCAGCTTACGAAGTATACAATATAAAATCATCCCCTTCAATACGAGGCATTTCGTATTACGGTTTAGTTTATATTGTTGTATTAGTGAGCGGCAGGTTGGATGTGTCAACCGTTAGTTGTATATTTACTGTGTAAATACAGCGCGGAAGCGATGACGTTGTGATAAACAATGTCTCCCTCCGCGCTTTTTTCTTGTCGTTGGCTTACTTTCAAAGCAAAGGAGCAGGACAATGACGGTGGGATATGTCTGCAAAACAGACGACCAGGGTACATATGCCCATTATAACAATATGTCCTATGACTTAGACATGTAGCCGTTTGGATACTACCTTAGTATCCGGCGGCTTTTTTTGTATCACAAACATACTCAAGGGAGGATGAAAATGAAGAACAAAGGAAAAAAGGTATTGTGTATTTTGATGGTTATTGCACTATTGTTGTCAGTAACCAACGCATTTGCCGCAAATAGCGGCAGCGAAGTACCCTATGGCTATGAGCCATGGCTTGCAGATGACTCATGGGAAGAGTACGAATCATTTTTACCAACGGGAATCACTCGAGAGTTGGCACAGGGCATATGGTTTGATGAAGACCGAGAAATGTATTACATCCCATTGTTGGGATTGTATTATGACTCGGTGAGTGATATGTTGTTCGAGCCAGGTTATGCCATATGGTGGGAAGATGATGAAGAGCCCATAGTATCAGTTTATGAT